>JAQUJJ010000238.1 GCA_028681035.1 Candidatus Cloacimonadota bacterium | reverse complement strand
TCGTGTGTAGTCTTTTTTCTCATATCTTTCCGCCGAAGAATTGAATAGTATGCGGTTAATAAGCGCAGCATTAGAAATGAAATCAAGACATTGAACATAACGCCAAACCATCTAGCACAGAACATTTTTCTGATGCTGGCACGCTGAGCTTTCATGAGCTCTTTATGGGAGATCTTCATCTCTTCGTATATTGCAGTTTCAGATTTCTTGATCTCGTCTAAAGCCTTTTTATCTTCTTCTAATATCTTTATGTCTTCTGGACTGAGCTTAACCCCTATTCTTGTTAGATATTTTTGATCAATTGCAGGATAGAAATCTCCCTCAAAATCCAAAAATGCGCCACCGGTTATGCTTACTCCAGACGCTTTGCCAACCATAAAAAGGAAATCATGCCCGTTCGCAGAATAGTCAGTTCTGGGCTTGACATTTGAAGCAAATCCATACAAATCTCTCAGGTTACTGGAAAGCTCATAGTACTCTAAATCCCATGCCGCCATGAAATACTCGCCTAAACTTCCCTCGGATTTTATAAATAGTTCTTCCAAATTATCATCCATCACAGGATTTTGAAAAGACTTTATGCATACTATTTTATCGAGGGTCTGTTCGCTGATCATGTCGGTTAAATCTGATAAACTTGCTATTGATGATAATTCAGCAACAGATCCGATTATTGCCTTTTGCAGAAATTGCTCATTTACAACCAGAACTTCCTTTGCTTTGCCGTAATGTGTATCGGCAGTTTCGGTTCCCACCATCGCTTCTTTTTCGAATTCGGATTTCACACGAATGCTCGCGTAAATAGTTCCCCAAATTACAATAATGATAGAGAGTATCAGGAATGTAACAAAATAGCTTTTCTTGCTGATTGCTTTCATCCGTGAGTAGTAACTGTTGACCTTGCTGACTGCATGTTCATTCTTTGGTAGTTGCATCTTTCGTTTTCTCCTTTTTTTTAGTTAAAACCTTACGGAATTCATCTATACTAAACACTTAATTCATTTAATTCCAAATGCTCCGCCTGTAATGCATTTTCCATATTCCAAACAAACCTTGCTGCCACAGAACATTTAGCAAAAATCAACCATATGATTAAGAATAATTGCATCGAGATTCTTGTCAACTGTTTTTTTAGCAGGCATTCCCCCATTTCTAAGGAGACTGTTCTAAAACAGCTAAGCAGATTAGACCGTTTCCCGTTCAGTCTTTGAGAAAAGCAGCTCGAGAATACAGGATTCGATGCGTCTCGCGTCGAGAAAGATTGAGGATTCGATGCGTCTCGCGTCGACTGAGAACTGCTTCCTTTTGTAAAGGCCTGTGGCCTTACTGGACGCGAGACGCATCCAATCCTGTAGTGCAGTAAAATCCAACTCCTGACTTACAGAGTCCTTCCTGCATAGGATGACGTGGAGATGACGTGGAGATAAGAGGAATTTTTCCTACTATCTCCACGTTATCTTCACGACAATGAACGGGGATAGAGCAGGCTGGGCAGAAGCAGGTCTCAGCTAAAAATCTGTCAGATGGGGACTAAAAGCTCAAAAAAAAGGCGATGGTGATACTAACTGATGGCTGGATTTGCAAATCGGTGTTATGGCAGTACAGTTTGTTTATGAGCTACATTCTGCTACATTGCGCTTATGCAATACTTGTGCGATGAACATGTGATTAACGGAGTTTCGGCTCGAATGACCTGGGATTTTGAGTCAACTGGAGTCCAAGGCCAGTTAAAAGCAGGTCCGGGAATAAGGCAGGCACTGGGGCTGGCGGCACCCTCCTATCTGAAAGCCTGAAACCTTATGCCATCAATTCTTGAAAATATGCAGTTGAGCCATATTTTCTACCCGCCTCAGGGGGTCGCTGCGGCTCAGCCAGTTTTGAAAGAGGATAAAGCTCTCCTCTCCGGCACTGAAAACCAAGTCCCCGGCAGAGCGATTACTGCGAAAATCCTCCCAACCGCTGATAGGCTCCAAGCTATAGACAAAATATAGAGTTTCAATGCAGTAATCCCGCTGGGGATCGCTCACAGCCCTGAGCTTTTGTTTCCAGATCTGGCCTGCCTGCAAGCTGTTATCCCGCATATCCTGATTTGGAAAAACTAAAGTAGCGGTGCCATCGGACAAAAAATCAAAGAGGTAGAGGTAGCCGCTGGAATTGGGGGTAACGCTCAAACGGAATTCATCCCCATCTTTCAGCAAAGTTTCGCTGAGCTGCAGATCCAGCCGCAAACTGGGATTGTACAGCTTTTCCAGAGCTATAATCTCGGCCCGGTAACGCATCCGGTAGCGCAGTGAACTGCTTTTGCTCACAAACTCCGGCTCTGCCAGGAGCAATTCCTCCCGGACAAATCTGCCTGCCGAGGAAGAGAGCATGAAAATGCCAGTAGCCACGCTTTCATCGTAGCGGGCATTGCGCTCCACAGACATGGTAGCGGTGAGGCTGGTGAGATTGATCTCAGTGGGCAAAGCCTTTTCCAGAGCCAGTTGCCGCACAAATTGCAAGGTCTGCGCCCGCGCTTCTTTGAGGCTGATCTCATCGTTATAAACCCGGAAAGTATCCACCTCCACAGTCACGGTCTGCCCCGGTTTGAGTTGTGAGACCTTAAAGGTTTGCTCCTGTTTGATCTGTGGAACCGGAGTCGTAGCCGTACGCAGAAGCTCAGTTTTACCATCCATTTCGTCGGTAAGCCTTTGTGCAGCCTCTTTGGTCTGGGCATAGCTGGCATCTCGCGGTGGCGCAAGTTCAGCCTTGCTTCCCGCACAAGCCCAGAGCAGCAAGCTTGCCAAGACCAAAATGGGGAAGCCCCAGTGCCGCTTTACCATTGCAGCAGCACCTTGGAAGAATCTCCGCTCTGCAATTGCGGCTCTTGCTCGCGCCCCATTCTGCGCGCCACCGGGCTCACATTGCGGCTCAGATAATCCCCCAGCTCTTTTTGGCTGATCTTGTTATCGCCATTGGCATCGGCATCGCCCTTCAGCCCTTTCATAAGGAAATAGGAAAATAGACCATGTTGCATATCGTCATAGCCAGAGGAAATCTGGGAACCGCTGGCTGCCGAAAATACGGCCAGATTGGGAGCCACCGAGGGTAAATCCGTACTGATGAACACAGGTCTGGCACTCGCCAGGATGATCTCGTTATCGCGGTTTGCTCCGGAAAAACAGCTATCCAGAAACAGAGTGATCTGCTTTGCCTTGAGCTGGGCCAGGTTACTATAGAGTTGGTTTAGCTCATAACCAGAGATTGAGGCATAATTCGGATTGCCATCGCTGGGTAATAAATAGGCTTTGTTGTTTTGCGGATCTGGTGCGCCATGCCCGCTGTAATAGATATAGATCTCGCTACTCACGCTACTGGCATTCCTGTGCAGCCAGCCACCCGGATCAAAGACCGTCTTGAATTCGCTCAAACTGGCGGCATCGTCGCATTTGAAATAGATATTATCGGAAGGGATGCCCAAAGTCTTGATAAAATACTCTTTCATAAACTGGGCATCACGCCGCGCATAACGCACAGAGCTGACATTGCGGTAATTCTCCATGCCAAAGATCACTGCCCACTTTTGGGAAAAAACCAGAATTGAAGAGACGAATTCATTGATATCGCTATCGTATTCTACAGTATTCCCATGCCTGCTTCCAGTCTTAAATCCAGCTTCGTCCAGGGTCGAATTAGCTTCGTCCAAGGTCATGCCATAGGATAGGATAGGTTAAACAACCCACTTTGGGCAAAAAGCCCAGAACTTAGCGCCAGCGTAATCAGAAGAAATATTATTCTTTTCAATGTATCCACCTCGTAAACTATCTTTGCATTTGTTCCAAATATTTATCTATAGAATGACGTAAAGTCTAATCCTATGCAGGACAGTGCTCTACTATATCATTATTTCGGTAAAATGAATAGTGCCATTACCGTTTCCAGAAAAGCATCCGAATAGCCGATGTCTTTACCGGATTTATAGGGAATTGCCTTGATGATATAATAGTCATCTGCTGCTCCGCGCAGGTCAAAAGTGATGCTATAATAGCCTATCTCCGGATCCTGGCTAACCCGGATATTGCTAACCGTCTGTGCGGTGAGCTGCCCAATAAAGATGAGCAGCGCTAAGACAAGAAATCTATGCTTCATGATGGCCTTCCTACCATGATATTTTACGTTTCTGCAAGAGTAATAAGATGTCGTATCCTGTCAAGCTCCTTGTCGCCTTCGCTGGACAGATTGCTGTAACGCTGGATTTATCCTACGTTACGACGTGCTGTGACAAAAGCATCCCAGAAACTCAAGTTTTGGCCATAAGAAAAGCAGAAA
>JAQUJJ010000237.1 GCA_028681035.1 Candidatus Cloacimonadota bacterium | reverse complement strand
GACAGTTGTTTTGGATTGATGACGTATTTGGAGCAACTCGCTATAACGAAGAGAAATCTGAAGAATTTAATAAACTCTTTATGTATCTATCGGGATTGATTCAGAAAGGTAGTAAGGTGATTCTCACCTCTCGTACCTACATATTTCACCAAGCGCAAAAACACTTAAAAAGTGGCGTTGCACAGATCTTTTCAGATTCGCAGGTAGTTATTCATGTGTCGGATTTAACCTCCGATGAAAAACAGTATCTTCTATATAATCATTTAAAATATGGAAATCAAGACAAGTCTTTCAAAACTAAAATCAAACCACTTTTAGATGATGTTGTTAAAAATCAAGAAATACTCCCTGAGATTGCAAGGCGGTTAGGAAACAGAATCTACACCAAAAACTTGAGTATTTCAGAGTCTGGTTTAAAAGAGTTCATCAACAAGCCTATCGATTATCTTTATGACACAATCTCGAGTCTGAGTGAGGAATCAATAGCTGCCATGATTCTGGTATTTTCTCATGCTAACAAACTACCAAGTCCTGTAAAATTGACACAAACAGATAAAGAGATGCTTGAATTGTTAACCTCTAATGCATCAAGAGCTGTACAAATGCTCCAAGTTCTGAGGGATGACTTCTTGCTATTAACTCAAGGCAATGAAAGGAATTGGAGATTTAAGCACCCAACACTCATGGAGGCAGTAGCTAAACACTTATCAAAGAATCCTGAGCTTTTGGATGTTTACATTAAACATGCACCATTAAGTATTGTTTTGAATGATATCGCATGTATAGGAGCTTTAAGAAGTTCCAATAGACTGATATTGCCGGAAAGTTTATATGGTGACCTATTAGACAGATTAGATCTCGATGACAATCTTCAGATTAGGGATAAATTGTTCAGCTTTTTGGCATATCACACCGATAATGATTTTATAAGATTATACAAGATTAAGTATCCAAGGTTTATAAAACGCAACTATTTCCCACTTAGAGAGTTAGAAAGACATCCACTCGTCATAATTAGTAAGGTGTTGTACAAAGAAGGAATGTTAGACGATGTCGATATTTTTGAAATCAATGAATTTATAAGTGAGTGCAGTTTGGATTATCCCGATATATATATTCTCAAAGACGACAAACTTCAAGAAGTAATTGGACTCGATAACTTTACGCTACTTCAAAAGCAGATTATAGATGAAGTTGCAAATGACTATGTGCGGCAGATTGATTGTTGGTTTGATATGTATCAATATGAAGATCCATCTGAAGCTGATTACTATATGGATGATTTGATAAAACTATATAGTGAGTTGCAAGACATCTATTCCACTAATGAAGAAGTATATTCAGCAACTGAGTCAGCGATGGAACTGATCAGAACAAAAATTGTCGACAAACACGAAGAAATTGAGTATTATCAAGCGAGACGCGCAGAAGAAATGTATGACTCCTGGAAAGACAGAGGATGTAATGTATCACAAGTTAGTCCTGATTCAAGTAGTGTGTTCTCTGATTTGGACTCATGAGTTACAATGTGAAAGTGATTCGAGTTTCTAAAGAAAGAGGTTGAAAATAAACATACCATACTAAACTTGGATTGCTTTACATCAATATTGGCAGATACTTCTGAAGCAGCATCAGGCACGAAGGTGTGTGGCGTTATTCCCATTTCCCTGCCTGAGGGTTGGACTGCAAAGTAGGCAGTTCCATACTCCAAGGGAAAACTATCACGAAGTGCCATTTATTACATACCCCATCCCCTCATATCCTTTCACACGTTTTCTAAACATGCTTGCCAGCATAGGCTCTTCTCTATCCACATAGTCATAGATCACAAGCTCAGTTTTACCATCATGAGCTCGATGCAGCCTTCCAGCGTATTGCTGAAGCACTCCCTTCCATGATATCGGCATTGTCAGGAACAAGGTATCCAATCTACTATCGTCAAAACCTTCACCGATATATTTCCCGGTTGAGATGATCACTCGTTCATCTTCCTCTGGTATAGAATGAAGCTTTTCCATCACTGCTTTGATCTGTTTCCTGCCCATCCCTCCCCGGAGGGCAATAACGTGTTTGGAGAATCCCGCCAGCTTATTGGCAAAGAACTCCACATGCGCAGTTCTCTGGGTTAGCACCAGAGGGCTTCTACCGGCTGTTATTGCTGCGATTATATCATCCAGAATCATGTCGTTCCGCACGGAATCTTCAATCAAAGCCTGATATATTTCGATAATCTTAAACTCTGTTACATTCTGAATTGTGGGCATTTGAAACTTGGTATAACGAGTTATCACCTTATGACTGAATGATCCATACTGAATCAGTGATTTGGCATCGACTTTATAGCGAATCTGGCCACATTGCATATATACGATGGGGTGATGGCCGTCTTTGCGTAGGGGAGTCGCTGTCAGCCCATAAACATACTTGGCATTTGCTGTTTTCAAAACTTGTTCAAAGCTAAAAGCCGAGATATGATGACACTCATCCACAATAATCATCCCGTAATCTTTAACCAGTTCTTTCACCTCCCCTTTATGATTCAGGCTCTGGATAATGGCCACGTCGATCTTGCCTGTTCGTTTATCCCGTCCGGCTCCAATTTGCCCAGGCTCAGCGTCATTGAGGAAGTAGTTCAGCCTCTCCAGCCACTGTTCCAGCAATTGTCTTCGATGTACGATGATTAGAGTATTGACATTCATCTGAGCTATCATCCAGATTGCCACAACCGTTTTCCCGAAGGCAGTTGCCGCCGATAATATTCCGTTATCGTGCGTCAACATCGTTTTACCCGCCAGCAACTGTTCCGGTCTTAGTTCCCCAATAAAAGTAGCGTTTATCTTAATCCCTTCATTCCTCATATCTTGAATGGCTATCTGTATGCCCAGGTTATTAAAGAGCTTAGACAGATCATCCATACACCCCCGTGGGATAGCAAGGTATCTGTCTGTTTCTGCGCAGAGATTGATGATTCTGGGAATATTATAGATTGGCATTCGCATCGCTTGATAACGATAAAACTCGGGGTTTTGAAAGACAGCGAGTCTCATGATTCTGTTCATGAATTTCTGTGTCAATCCAGCTTTTTCGATATAGATCATGTTGTTTAAGATAATTTGCACTTGTCGTGGCAAATCGGGAAATTCTTCAGTTTCGGTAACAATCGATTCCCAAGGTAAAGGTTCTTCAGTTTCCGTTAAAGAAGTTTGAGTGAGCCCAATCGCAGATTGGTTTGCGAGCAGTTCTGAGAGCACTGTGCTGATCTTATTTTTGCTAATTTTCTGAATCTGATAGAGATACGCCCATTGATCTTCAATCCTGTGTAGCTGATGATCCATAAACTCACTATTCCCATTCGCTCTTGCTTTCTTTTGTAGAGGCAAGGCGATTAAGTTTCCAAAGCCACCCTTGGGCATCGTATCCTGATTGGGGAAAAGACGGTCATAGGAATCAAAACTGATTTGGTGGCGATCTTCCATCGCTCTGGTAAGAAGAGCGGTTCCCAACATGCGTGCTTGAGCCGCAGTGATATATTCCTCAAAGAAGAGCCAAACATGAGCACCATTCCCAGATCTTGATTTCTCAATATAGGCAGGTACTTGATATTTATCGCAGATATCTATCAGAGTTTTAACATCCTCTTGCCAGCTTTTTTTATCAAAATCAATGGCCAAAAACCAACAACTATCATCATCCAGTAATGGATAGATGCCAATAACGATATCTCCACTGAGGTGCCTGTAGATTTGCTTTTCATCTAAGGGGATGAGTTTCCTGCTATCACATCTGGCACAGGGTATTTTCTTGTATTTGCCGCACACACCGAGTTTCCAATCATTATAGCATGCAGGCGAATACCCTGATTTTCCATCTTTCCCTGTCCATCTGATCGCAAACACATCATCTCGCCCCTGAAACAAACTTTTAAAGAGAAACACTTTCTCTTCGGGGCTGGATAGATTGTTTATTGAAGCAGGCGTAGAATCAATTCTTTCTGCAAGCGCAACGTTAGGCATTTCATGTTCTGCGTTTACTGAGCTAGCAGTTGTATCTGAGTTTGATACTACTGCTTGATGATCATCTGCCACCAAGTCTCTCAAACGAGAGTTCTCTGCCTCTAATTCACTGATCCGCTTCAATGCACGTTCCAGTTTTGTCTTAAGGTCATCATGCTCGTTTTTCATATCATCCTCATGCTGGCAATTATTGGGAGCTACGCACGGATGTCAATCTCAAAATAGGAACGTTAGGCTTCATGTCCTCTCCAAATTATGTCAGTTTAAAATAGCTTGCAGATTCTCTGTCACAATTTGCAATTT
>JAQUJJ010000236.1 GCA_028681035.1 Candidatus Cloacimonadota bacterium | reverse complement strand
ATGGCCATGGCATCATGATGATAGACCGCGAACTGGCTCAAAGAACCTTTACTCCGGAAAATGAAGCATAACAAGAAACAAGCACTCCTATCAAAATAGAGTATGGGATCCTAAGGGCGCATTACCCTTTGGGATCCCATTTCCATAGCTTGGCTAAAACATGAGGAGGATATTATGAAAGACGCTGACTTGACGACTATCTATGGTCAGATCTTTAATTCTACGATTGTAGCGATCGGTATCACCGATCCCGAGGGTAATTACATCAATGTGAATCCTGCCTGGAGCGAGTATCTGGGCTACACAGCAGCAGAGGCTATGGAAATCAGTGTAACCGACGTCACGCCCATAGAAGATAGAATACACAGCCAAATGAACTTTAGCCGCCTTGTCAATCGCAAGATTCCCTCCATCCGCACTACCCGCAGATACCTCAGAAAAGATGGGCAAGTGTTTTGGGCAGACCTTCATGTGACGGCTCTCTTTGATAAAGATGGTGAAGTGAGCTGCACCCTGGGCCTGTTTGTCAATATCGATCCTCAGAAAAGGGCCGAGCAAAACCTGGAAGAGACCAATTCCCAGCTCACCCTGGCAAATATAGACTTGCAGGGAGCCATGGAACAATTGCGGATAATGGCCCGCAAAGACCCCCTGACCAAGCTCTACAATCGCAGAGTGTTGGAAGAAGTGATCGAAAGAGAAATCAAGCGCAGCTTCCGCAGCAAGCGAGGTGTGAGTGTGGCCATTGGCGATATCGATGATTTTAAGCATGTCAACGATACCTACGGTCACGACTGTGGTGATAAAGCACTGATTGAATTGTCCCAAGTGCTGCGCAAGCAAATCCGTGCCTCGGATACTGTGGGACGGTGGGGCGGCGAAGAATTTCTTTTTATCCTGCCCGAGACTACCCTCGAAGGGGCTATGGTGGTGATTGAACGTATCCGCAAAGCTGTGTCTGAAATGCGCATAGATTGCTGCGGAAATGAGATCAGCTTTACCATGAGCCTTGGGCTGTCATATCAAATAGAAGACCCCCAGCGGGATACCATCGTCACCGAAGCTGACAAAGCTCTTTACAGAGCAAAAAAGGATGGCAAGAATAGGGCTTACTGCTATCAGGAGCTTGAGTTTTAGTTTGCTGTGACGAGGGCTTGAGCGCGCCAGACTGACAATCTGCGTTAAGGCAGATTGCCAATCTACGCCTTAGTTAAACACTTTATTTGTATTTCTTCATCTGTTCTTCCAGTTCCTGGAAGGCCTGTGAAGCTTTGAATTGATTGTACAGCGCTTCTTCGTTGCGGATATTGGACCAAACCGTTTCCTTGATCTGCTCTCTGGGAATCATCATCTGGGTCCAGGTTTTGAATCTGGCGCCATTGCCTTCATTCACCCTACGGGTCTCAATCTTGCCGACGACAGTTCCGGAAAACTGGGCTTTGGCAGAGGTTCTGACCACATTGGAAACAAGGCTAAGCAATTGTGGATCCACCACTCCGGCTTCTTCCAGATAGTATTTCATCATGCTTTCCACGTTTGTCTGCACAAACTGTGCGGCATCGGACATGGCAATGCTCCGTGCAGCGGTGATGGAAGCATTTTCACTCACATTGGCACTCTGACCGTAGGTGCAGATATAATCCGCTTCTTTCTGCTCACCCCACCATTCGGGGCGATATACCTGATTTCCATCCGCTTTCACTACTTTTTTGTTTGAGCCACAGCCAAAGATAATCAGAGCCAGGCTCACGAGCAACAGGACCAATAGGACTTTCTTCATGTTTCCTCCATACGCCAAGCGTATTGTTTATTTAGTTTGGACAATATATGATTAAGCTTTATTACTAACATTTTACAAGCCTCGGCAGATACCTTTCTCTGTCAAGTAAAAAGCTTCACAGTTTCATTTGCCTTTGCAAACGTTGATGCTCCTCATAGCTACCGCTGAAGACGTTATTTCCCCGGCGGTCGGCAAAGAAATACAGATATCCCTTGTCCTGTGGAGCTATCGCAGCCTGAATCGATTCCACTCTGGGATTTGAGATCGGAGTGGGCGGCAAGCCCGGATGTTGATAGGTGTTATAAGGCGAAGGGATTTTGATATCCTTATTGGTCAAAACCTCACGTTTGATCCCTCTTCGTTCCAGGATGTAATCCACCGTGGGACAGCTCTGGAGTGCCATGCCGATGCGCAGACGACGCGCAAAGACACCGGCTATGATGCCTCGTTCGGCATCGTTTCCCGCTTCTTTTTCCACGATTGAGGCCAAGATCAGTGTGTTATAAAAGTCGGGGATCTCAGTGATGTTTACCCCACTATAATTCAATTTGCGAAAGAATTCATTGCACATGATCGCCAATATGCTGTCGCTGGGGCAAGGTACTGGAAAGATATAGGTTTCGGGATAAAGGAAACCCTCCAGACTCTTTAGGGGCATTCCTGTAAGCCTGCGCACCAGCGAGGTATCCGTAGCCGCAGCAGAGAGGCTGTCAAAATCCGCCAAACCACTGGCTGCGATGATATTGAGACTGCGGTACATAGACAGTCCCTCGGGAAATGTGAGCCGGATATGCTCTGATAATCCATTCTGCAAGCGGGAGACCGTACCCCAGAGATTGGTATATCCCCCAAAGATATAGGTGCCAGGCTTGAGATGCCGGTCTGCACGCCTCAGTTTGGCCAAAAGGCGAAAGCTCCGGGCGCTTTTTACGATCCCTGCTGTTTGCAGACGAATGCCGATAGTGGCAGCGCTATCACCTTTTTGGACGTTTACCACCCTCTCTCTGGAGGTCTGCCTCCGAAATAAACCATGTGCGGTAAAAGCAATAAAGATCACCGCCACTGCGATCACTATGATGTACAGGTAGTTCCATTTACTTGGCATCTTATGCATTTTCCAAATAGCTTTTTAAGATCATGGCAGCGGCCATCGCATCCACCATTTTGCGTGCTTCCTGCCAGGTTTTACCCATCTTTTTGAGTTCGGCCTCGGCCTCGGAGGAGCTGTAACGCTCATCCTGTGCGATCACTCTGGTCTGGAGCGCTTCTTGCAGGCTCTTCATAAAGTCCTCTGTTTCCTTCGTTTTAGGTGTGAAACTGCCATCGATGGCATAGGGCATCCCTACCAAAACCAGGCTCACGGCCTGCGCTTTGATCAGTTCTTTGATTTGGGAAAGCAAGGCTTCAAAACCAGCGTTTTCCAAGACCGAATGCGGGGTGGCAAACATGCCCAAAGGATCGCTGAAGGCTATTCCCACCCGCTTTGTGCCATAATCTATAGCCATAATGCGGCCCATCATAGATTCGATTCGTCACTCCAGATGATAATCTGCCAGTTGCCAGCCACTTGAACCAGGTAGAATCTGGCGATACCATTGGCCAGATAGGTGGTATTTGAGGATGTATAACTGAGGATCAGATCAAAATAGCAGGGAATCACAATCCAGGTTTCCCGTCCCTCGGCAGGATCGGTGTACCAAACTTCCTGGGGAGGTATCTGCAGCCGCAGCTCAATATTATCCGCCACCGGGAAATTGCCGTCGCTGGAGCCGCGTTCAAACATATTGCGCGTAAGTTCAATCTCGTGATCGTAACCCCACCAGGAATCGCGAATGCCGTCGCCATTCATATCGATGCCGATCTGCGAATATTCACTGGAGAGCAGTTCAAAGCGGTAATCTTTGTGCAAGAGCTGGCGGAAGATATTGATGTTTTTCTCCCGATAGGACTTTTCCAGATTGCGGAGTAGCTCTTCCGGGCTGCGGCTCAGGATCACCGATGTAGAAGAATCCGTCAGCTTCGGCCGAAAGGGGTTTTGACAGCCGAAAATGATCAGCATCAGAATCAGGGGCAAGTATTTAGCTATTTTCATACTTGAGCTTCCCCCAGCTGTGTCCTTCGCCAGAACGGTAATCGTACCAATGATAAATATACCAATATCCGTTTAGCCTGCGGTAATGCAATTCCAGATTCCCCTTCAGATCCCCTTCCAAGATGTCTGCTTCCTCAGCAGCCACCGCTTCTGCAGTTAGCGTATAAGAACGGTAAATCTTAGCCTCATTGGCAGAGATCTCATCCGCGGTGGTGATGGGCCCCAGGCTCACCTGTATGTTGCGATAGCGAGTATGCAGATTGAGCAGCATATCCTGCTCCTGAACGCTGCTCCACTGGGCATCCGTGCTAAAGTCGGTGATATCCTGCGGAGCAAAATAAAAGATGAAATCCGGGGAAAATATGCGGGTATAATTGATGGTATTGCGAGAATCCTCATAGGCATATTCCAGATTTTGCAAGGCAAGCTCCAGATTTGTGGCAAAATCGTTCCACTCA
>JAQUJJ010000068.1 GCA_028681035.1 Candidatus Cloacimonadota bacterium | reverse complement strand
CTTTATCTTTTCCATACTTTACAACCCTCTAAACTTTCTCAACTCTTCTCAACTCTTCTCGACCCTCTAAACTTAAACAGACCTATTCAAACCGTTCCTTATAGATTTCCTGAGCCTTTTCATAGTCCTTTACCTGCCCGATATCCAGCCAGTATTCTTCTATAGGATAATGACTGATAGGCAACTTTAGCTCTATCATCTTCTTGATCAGCCTATCCATGCCAAAACGCTCCCCCTTAGGGATCAAATCCAGAATACCGGGCTTAAATATATATATACCTGCCAAAATATTGGTTCTGATGTCAGGCTTTTCATCGATGCCAATTACGAAGTCCCCTTCCGTGTGGATATTGCCAAATTGGAAAGGCGTAACGATCTCCTTTGTGCATATAGTGAGCAAAGAATCATTCTTTAAGGCAAATTCATATAGTTTTCTATACGTCAACTGGGTAAGGATATCGCCATTCATTACCAAAAAAGGGTCCATGAGCTGATCCTGTAGTAATTTCACCGGCCCTGCTGTTCCCAGCGGTATTTCTTCTTTGCTGATTGTTAGTTTAACGCCGTATTTACTGCCATCTCCAAAAAAGTTCTGGATATAGGCAGATTTATAGTTTGTAGCCAGAAAGATGTGATTGAAGCCATTGGCCTTGAGGTGCTCAATTTGAATCTCGAGCACAGCCTTCTCACCTACTGGGAGTAAAGGTTTAGGTATTACTTCGGTAAAAGGTTTGAGGCGAGTACCCAAGCCTCCTGCTAGAATAACTGCTTTCATATATTAAACTCTCTAAATAATTTTATTGTGATGAGGTACATACTATAACGCCTGCATCTGCAAGCTTGAATGTGCTCTCGGGTAAACATATTACCTCGTTACAATGTACCTAAGTAACTTGCACATATATTATTGATTGATCAATACAGGATGCAACCAATAATTGTTCTTAGCATCTACACTACTATTTGTGGTCCCAGCTGCAAGTTTAATAGTGTAGCCATTCGTCTGAAAGAAATTATTTCTATAGGTATTGGGTTTTGAAATAGCAGAATAGTAAGCATGGCTAATTATTATAGTGTTGTCATTATCGAAGAAGATAGTGAGCCAATGCTTGAAGGAGGGTATTTGTCGCAACTGGAGATGAGCAACATGCAAAGTATAAGAGCGAGTAAAATGTGGATAAATTGAGAACAACTTCTCGATTGCCTTGACGCAGCTTCGCCCCGTCGCTTATGCAACGTACAACTAATGTAGCACTCTTTCTACGGCTTCCTTTTTAGTCAAGCAGCAAATCTCAGCCTAGTAGAAATGGATAACTGTCCCCTATGCAAAAATGGTTAAGAGGATATATAAAGCTATAGTAAAAGTATAACTGTTATCATTCCTTTTAAATACGTCACTTTTATTCTATTTGGTATAAATAGATCCGATATAAAGATTTGCTATTTTCAAACGATCTCAGAAATTCAAGTCCAGTTTCTTGATAATTTGTAATTTCAAGTGTCGAAAATAGGTATTGGCAATTCATATCTTTTAGGCCGCTCGTATTGATCACCAAATTGTCAATAGTTTCTTCTTCATTTTTACTGATCATGGGAATATCCCAAGGGCTTGGATAGCCGATTTTTTTGTCTATGTCGTCAGAATAAATCGTAACCTTATTGCCCCAGCCATCGAAATTATTCGCCAGATATTCGTTTTTGTCCAGTTCTGCTGCCATCACAGCCCGCATTCTTCTCTTATGCTCAATTGGATAGCTACCTGAGTAGCCCTCTACTGAGTAAAATCCGCTGTACAAAGCAACTGCCGGCTCCAAGCCAACCGAAACCACCCGGTAGGAAGATTGGGGTTTGCTGATATACTCCTGGACTTGCTGCATAAGTTCCGGACTGTAAAATTCCGCATAGGTCTTGTTGACCTCCATGCCAAATAAGTGCTTTTTCACCATCTGTTTATAATTGACATTCCAGGCAAAGAGGATGAGGATTTGGAGCACTGCGAGTGCAAGAGCTGTACGCTTGAGGTTTAGCTTGGTGAGCCTAAGCAATGCAAAGAAAAAAAGCAGATATTGCAAGAACACAAGCAACCAGTAAAACCGCTGCAATTGAACCATTTTAAATATTGGAATATGCTGCTGAATACCCATCCAGCTTTGGGTGCTGAGTAAGGCGCTAAGTAGAGATAATCCGATAATTGTCAGGAAGGTGCCTTCCATCCGTTGATCCTTACACCTTCTGATTCGACAGATGATGATCACCGCCAGTGAGGATAGCATGGGTAAGAGCGGGAAACCGCTATTATGACCGTAGCTTCTGAAGATCAGGGTAGGTATTAAGCGAATGGCCTTACCCCAACTGCTGTAGAAAGAGCTCATATTATAGTCCAAACGATGCGATACGAACAAGGGGTGAGGGCTGAAAACGCTCAAAACCAATTGATATGAAGACACCAGATAGAAGAAAAACACGAGCAGAAGGAAAGCCCAGCGATACCAGTTGATCCTCTTAGATCTTAGCGAGGAGGAGATTTCCATGATCCCCAAGACAATCAAGGCAAACATCCCCACCAAGACAAAATTCGAGTAAAACGCGTAGAAAAACGCGATCAGTAAAGCGATCACTTTCCTATCTTTGGCTATGAGATACCCAAAATACAGCAGGGGCAGGCCCGCTACGCTGATGCCCGCGTTGGCCCAGAACCTTATTATGCCAAAGGCCAAGGCAGCCAGGAAATATATAGTCCGGTTGGTCTCAAAGCTTTCTTTATTCAGATGCCTCAGAAGTATCAGCATGCCGAAAAAGGCTGTGAGATGGACCAGCAATATATTGATTAACAAGGCGTTATATCTATGAAATATTCTGTATAATGAACTTTTTATCCCCAGGTTTGGTCCCGGTGTTCTGGGCAACCCTCCCATCAATTGGGGCGTAGTTTCAGCGTTAGATCCGAACTCGGCCATGTTTTCAGCCGAAATCACACTGTTAATATGGTTGCTATCCAAATTGTCATGGACTCCGTGATAAGAGTTTTCTCCCAAGACGATGATGGGGGCAAAGTATGCAAACAGCACTCCCAATGATATGATCAGCAGAGTTACACTATTAAGGTTGTGAATTTTCTTGATCACTATAAGTTCCTCACTTTAGGTTTGATTGATAGCGTTCGTTTTAGTTGCTCTCAATTTTGAAAGGCTGGATTCAAGGTCTGAGGCCGTCCAGCCTCCTGGCCAAGCTGAGTAAATCTTTAAAAATTAGGTAGAGGTGGTAAAGCTACAGAAAGCCTTCAGCTCTTCCACAAAGTGGTTACAGGGCTGAAGCTGGTACTCGCGCACAAGTCCTTGGTTTACGATCCTGCAGATCGGGATATGATGCTCTGGTATAGAAAACGCCCGCAACAGAGTAATTTCACCCTTGGTGCCCCAGATTGAGTAGCTGTTTTTGTAAGAATTATTCATCCCAAAGCTAAGTTGAGCTGTTTGATTATTAGCAAAATCCATCAGAATCGAGCCATGCATATCCAGCCCATTTTGGTCATGATGCAATATCCTCTGTTCGCTAATAGGCTCTCTTCCATAAAAGTTCTTGGCCGCGTGGATTACATAAGCCCCGGCATCCAGCAAGGCTCCACCGCCAAGGTCTTTCCGCATCCTAAAGTCACTGGGAGGAAATGGTGGAAAGCCAAACCAGGCCTGAAACATCCTGGGCTCACCAATCTCGCCCTTAGCAATCATATCCCGCACAAACTGATGTTGGCTATGATATTGATACATGAAGCCTTCCATCAGATAGATGCCGATCTGTGCACAGTAATCTCTGATTTTCTTATCTTGCTCAGGATTCAAGGCTAATGATTTCTCGCATAGTATATGCTTTCCTGCCTCAGCTGCTTTCTTGCAAAGCTCTTCATGTGTGGAAATTGGTGTGGCAATATAAATGGCATCGATAGATTTGCCCTTAAGCATTGCCTCCAGTGTGGGATAAGCTTGAACTCCATATTCATGCGCAAATCTCTCCGCTTTTGAGGTATCAAGATCAAAAAATCCGTGGATTTCAGTGCATTCACATTTTGCCATGGCAGGAGCCATGTTTTTCTGAGTTTGATAACCGCAGCCGATAATGCCAAATTTCAATTTTTTCATAATGTCTCGCTTAAAAATACGCTAATAGACTGCGCAGTTCTACATTCAATAATTGTTGATACTGCAGCAATTCTTTTAGCTGTTTCAGAGATACCCAGATATATCCCGGAGCTACTTCAATTTTATTGTATTCTACCATTTGTATCATATTACTACTGCATTCCCGATAAAACCTGCCACCTTCTTCTGACTGCTTGGCCTTAAAAACTTGGGGCGTGTCTTTGAAGCACTCAATGTATTTGGGGTAATCATCTGGATCGTAGTTCTGCACAATGCATTGCACCGTAGGGGCCAGTTCGATGAGATCATACAAGCCGGGTTCCAGTTTCATGCGGATCAAAAAGTGCAGTACTCCATCAATTTCAGAGCACAGCACTCCGATCAATCCATCATGCCGCTGCCGGATAATGGGCTGGTCCCAGCTATCGACTTCCCGGTTATTCGCCTTTATTCTTACAGCCAAAACCTGAAAATACTTCCCGGCTTTATGCTCAATGATCTTCTCGCCAATTGACCATTCCCTGATATTGTTCAAGGGCACCGGTTTCTTATCAACGTAACAAAAATAGCGCTCCCAGCTAAGGCGGTTTCGGACGGTGGACAGATTATGTTTTGACTGAGCAGTAGTGAAGGTTTGCAAAACCGATTTCAACCAAAAATCGCTTCTGCTCACGATGTCTTGATAATCATTCAGTATCCGAAATAGAGTATTAATATCCGGTTCAAAACCCGGGCTAAAGTATCTGATCTGAGACATTATGGAGCGGCTATCCATATTTACCGTATTATCACGCTCCATCAAGCTTTTGACTTGACCCAAGGTGAGCCAGCGATGGTTTTCGCCAAGCTCAATTTCGTTATTCGTCTCATCGACAACCAGGATGTTTCTGTTTCTTTTGCCCATAAAGCGGGCACCTTGTTCGGATTGAAACTGATCCACAATCACCGTTACGGGATTCTCTCCGGTGAAATATTCTAAATACTGTGTCCTGCGTCCACCATGCACCCTAAGGTAATTGCTTCTGGTTGCCTGAACCGTGGGAGATATTTGGTAAGTATTTATGTTCCCCGGCTCTGCTTTGGCCTGCATCAGGAAATAGAGTATCCCATCTATTTGCTTACAGAGAATCCCCAATACACCTATTTCCGGTTGATCGATAATGGGCTGATCCCAGAGCACGGCTTCAGACCTGCTGTCAAAGACTTGGTAACCGCGAATGCTAAAGAACTTTCCGCTCTTATGCCTCAGATCACCTGAGTCTTTATCAAAATGCCACTGTTTGAGCTCTGAAAAAGGGATTTCTTCTACATTAAAATATTGCTCGTGATTAAGATCTTTTAGCCAAGCCAGCAAATCATCGGTGCTGTTATGAGGATTCACCTCGATCAAAGCAGAAAAGAGTAATTCAAATTCAATCTGCTTGGAATAATCTCCGAATACTTTAGAGAGCCTTGCTTTGAGTTCGAATGCTCTATCTTTTGGCATCATTCTCCGTAGATACTCTTCATGACTGCGTGCATTGATTCCAGACAGTAATCCAAACCATCATGTGCCAAATCGGCATACAGAGGAAGCCGGACTATGCGGCTTGCCAGGTCTTGGGTTATCGGCAAATCTTGGGGCCTATTTCCCAGCCTGATGCCCATAGGTGAGGAATGTAGCGCCATATAGCCAATATAGGCATACACATCTTTATCCTTCAAACGCAGGATAAAATCCTCTTTATTCTTTTCAGTATCGAAGATCACCCAGAAAGCATGGCTATTGACTGTGCCATAATCATCGTAAGGAGTGATGCTGATCAGACCCATATCTACATAGGGCTGATAAAGCTCTCTATAGGCATCTGTCACTTGTCTGCGCAAGCTCAGGATAATGTCTTCGCTTTCGAGCTGGGAATAAAGCAGTGCTGCCAGAATATCTGAGAGAAGGTAGCTGGAGCCGATATCGACCCAATGGTATTTGGTCTTTTGCCCATAGAGCACCAACCTGCGGTCTGTACCCTTCTCTTGCATAAAATGTGCACGTTCGATCCAATCTTCGCGATTGATTATCAAAGCCCCGCCCTCGCCGCAACTGATATTTTTCGTTTCATGGAAGCTGAAGGTGGATAAATCCCCGAAACTGCCACAGGCTTTTCCTTGATAGTAGCTCCCATAGGATTGTGCAGCATCTACCATCACACAGAGATCAGACTTCTTTGCCATGCGCTCTATAATGTCTATCTTACAGGGAATCCCGGCATAATCTATAGGCAGCAGCATCCTGGTGTTCTCATTTATTAGTGTTTCCATGTGCTTGGAATCTGCATTCATCGTTACTGGATCAATTTCACAAAATACCGGTTTTGCGCCGGTAAGAACTACAGCATTAGCTGTAGAACTGAATGTATAAGATGGCATAATAACTTCATCACCAGGCTTTAATCCTGAGAGCCAGGCACCCATCTCCAAGGCAGAAGTCCCGGATGGAACCAAAAAAGTATTATCCAAGGAATGCTTTTGTTTCAGATGGGCGGCCACTTGTTTGAAAAAGGCATTATTGCCGGATAGCCTGCCAGACTTTAGAGCCTGCAAAATATACTGCTCTTCTTTCTGAGAAGCATGTGGTTTATTAAATGGAATATGCATACTTATCTCTTTTAATTTAGTGCTGTTTGTTCAGCTTTCTTCTTGCAAAAATAAAATGTAGCTTGCTACTCATTGGGTTGATTTTTTTAGCTTAACCAATAACAATGTCAATTGATCTGATAAGCTCTCTAAGGTTATGTCTAGCTTCCTCAGCCGAACTACCTTTCACAATTACATGTCCGATTCTATGGGTCTTATTTACAAATTTGGGCACCAAATCCCCTATCTTATAGTCAAATGACAATTCGATAAGATCTGGATGAATCGCTTTTCTCTTATTTAAGCGTTTGATGATTCCTTCTTTTTCAGAGAATAGCATTCGACAGGCATTGGGTGCTGGAGTCGCAAATTTTAATACTATCGGAATACCTAAGGCAGCATTGACTATATTCTCGTAATGGTTAAACCCATAATAGGCAGATACTGATTCAGGTAGGCATGCCCCTCCACCCGCTCTGGCACCAATTTCGATCAGATAGCCCTTATTGTCAATTATCATTATGTCTACGTTTACTGCACAATTATCAAGTCCCAGGGCAGATATGCCCGAAAGCACCTGTTTTTCGACGTCCCTTTCAGTCTCTTCGTCCAATCCAGCGGGAACCCACTGTCCGATAGGAATAGGAGCATTCGTTTCTATCACGTCTTTTCGGTGGGGCAGAACGAAGGCCACCTTTCCTTCACTTATGAAAGCTTCCGCTCCGATTTCTTCTCCTTGCAAAAACTCTTCCACCATGATGTATTTACATTGAGAATAGCTCAGGCACTCGTGAAAGGCATTCTCAACAAGGCATTCATCCTGAATATGGATTATTCCCCTGTTGCCAGAGCTATCCACTGTTTTGAAGACTACATTTGATCCCAGGTCCTTAAAGGCTGACAAGGCCTCTGTCTCGCTCTCTACCTTAATTCCTTTTGCCGATCTGGCTTCGTTTCGGATAAAGGCTTGCTTCATTTCATATTTATTATTGGCAAGTAAGGCTGCTGAATATGACACGCCGCATAAAGACATAGCGTCATTCACAAAGCCTATAGTCTTTACGCCCACATCACTACCGGTGGTACATATACCGCCTATGCCATGTCTGCGGGCAGCCTCTAAAACTTTCTCTGTATCTCTGATATCTATATACTCAATTTCGTCAGCAAAAGCAAAGCCTGGGTAATTTCCTTTGTAACTCACTACTATACTCTTCAGACCCATTCTCTTGGCTGTCTTTATCAATGGTACCTGATAAACACCAGCACCCAATATCATTATTTTCTTCATAGTCAATTATTTTATTTCCTTAAAGAATAACGTCTCTTTCTATGTAAACAGGCATCTTCTTTGCTTCCATGAGAATTCTGATCAGATACTCTCCGATAATGCCCAAGGTAAACAGAATGAACCCGGAAAAAAACGTTATTGCTACAATTAGTGATGTCCACCCCACCACGGATACTCCATGGATAAAATATCTAATTACATGATAGATCGTTGTTGTCATACTTAAAATAGATAATATGATCCCAAAACTACTAATGAGCTTTAATGGCAGAACAGAATTGCCGGTAATTATCGAGATAAAATCTCTTGTTAGACGTGAGAGCTTATAGCCGCTTCTGCCGTATGTACGAGGTTGATGCATCACTTCAACTGTCATTACCCTATTGGTAGAATGCATTATCAAACCACCAATTCTAGGCTGCTGGATATCGATCTCAGCAATCCTGTGAGCAAGAGCAGATCTTAAAATTCTAAAACTGGTTACCTTGATATCAGAATTCCGCTTGGTAATGTTTCTGCCGATAAAGTTAATCAGAGTTGATCCCAGATTTCGGTACCAGCTATACTTCTTGGAGCTATAGTTACCAAATACAACATCAATCTCAGGATTATCTTCCAGAGCTTTGATCAATTTGGGTATCTCTTCCGGCGGATGCTGCAAGTCATCATCAAGCATGATTACATAATCTCCGGAGAAATGTTTTAAGCCACAAAGCAGAGCTGCATGTTGACCGAAGTTTTTGGCCAGATTTACAATTTTAACTCTGGGATCCCTCTCATGCAGGCCAATCATCACTTTCCATGAATTATCCCGGGACGAATCGTTGATCAAAATCAGCTCAAATTCCTGCTTTACAAGATCCTCAAACACTGCCTTGATGCGCTCATACAATTCAACCAAACTTTTTTCGGCATTATAGACGGGTATTATTATGCTATACATATTAATATAATCTTTCTCACTGTATTTTAGATATCCGCTTCAAAGCATCAAGATATTTTGGATACTTTTTAATTTTGTGTGTCTCAAATTCTGATCTAAGCATAGATATCAGATGAAAATTGTGGTATCGTTTGCCATCCCACCAATCCTGTCTTAGCATTCCGTCAATTTTGTAACCCAGCTTTTGCACGTTAAACCGCAATATTTTAGTTTCGGCTTCTCTTACCTTACAATAGACTTTGTTCATTTTTAAAATGTCAAAAGCGTACTGTGTTTTAAGGTAAAAGAATTCAAAAACACAATATCGGTACTGCTCCAAAATTATCGCTCTGCCGTTTTCTGCTTTATTTGATTTGAAATCAATATCAAATAGGGCGGTAGTTCCCATTCGTTCATCAGTATCAAGATCTCGCACCACCCAGTATAGGTCATTGGGATTCCTCTTATAAGCCTCAAGCCATTTAAGATGTTCATCCCTTGAAAGATCCGGCCCAGACAACGAATTCAATGCCTCATCAGTACGAATAGAAATAATGAAATCAGTATCATCTTCTGAGACCTCGGTTAAATAACAAGTTATTCCGTAAAGACTTGGAGCTTTATTTTGCATTAACATCTCCTCAATCGGTGTTTTACAAGTATTACTACGGGGGCACAAAACATTCTTTCGTTATCAAAGAGTGACTGTTTAATTGTTATCATCTTAATGTAACGCTACCATCCGCATTGATAATGATCGGATCTCTCATTTAGCGGTATATCCACCGTCAATGATGATATTGGTGCCTGTTATCCATTTGCTTCTATGTGAAAACAAGAAAGCGACCAAATTTGCGACATCATCCGGATTACCAAAACCTAAGGGAAACTCGCTCAATCTTTGGGCTTTTTGTTCAGGTCCCAGTCTTTCGATAAAACTGTCCATTAGCGGAGTCATCACGGTCCCGGGGGACACACTGTTAACCCGAATATTTTGCCTGGCAAGTTCTATTGCCATAGCCTTGGTTGCAGAGACGATAGCCCCCTTGCTGGCAGAATAGGCCGTTAAACCTGCTCTACCAACGATGCTCGTGATCGAAGAAATAAAAACAAAACTCGACCCCGCTTCGCTGCAATACTTTTTTTTTGATAGCAGCCTTGCCAGCTCAAAGCCGGCCACCGCATTCACCAAAAACAAATCCATATAGTAATCAGGCTTCATAGCCTTAATTGATAGAGTTTTTTCAAACCCAGCGCAATGACAAAACCCGTCGATCTTACCCATTTGTTGTACTGCCTGATCGATGGCCTCTTCCAGCTCTTTGTAATGTGTCAGGTCAATCAGGATGGGATAAAAAGCTTCTGGATTCATTCCTGCCGTGGTTTCAGCCATTTTGTTCTCGTCTCTGCCCAGCAAGATCAATTTCGCGCCACTTGCGTAACAGATCCTTGCTATACTGCGCCCGATTCCGGAGCTCGCGCCTGTAATAAGAAGCACTTTATGCTCAATATTTAAAAAGTCATCAACCATGTTCTATGCCCCTCAGCCTTTATGCATCCGGTGCATATTCTGCTACACCACAGTTCTTGCAGCCATTAAGGCTTGTGACAACCGTACCCCATGAAAGACCAACGCCAAAGCCGGTCATCAATAATCTGGTATTATTGATATACTCCTGAGTGCTAAGATGTTCCGCCAGAGTTAAGGGTATGGACACCGAGCTCGTATTACCGTATTTTTGCAAAGAATACAGCACTTTATCCTGGGGTATCTTGAATTTTCTGGCAATGTGATCTGTGATAAAACGGTTAGCCTGATGAGGGACAAAGTAGTCTATCTCCTCCCAGGAAAACCCGGATTGCTGCAGTGTGCTTCTGATATCTTTCGGAACATCGCTTATAGTAAAATTGAACACGGCTTCGCCATCCATAGTGCTTTGTTCCTCATTTCTGATGCTGCCATCCGGAAACACTCTTTCTTGCAGAGTCTCAAAGCTACTTTGTTTTCTGTAGCCCCCGGCTGGCATGATGATAAATTTGGAGCCGCCACCATTGGAATTCATAGACATTATGGTAGGATTGTCTTCGTTGATTTTTTCTACGATTACGGCTGTTGCACCATCGCCAAAGAGAAGAGACGTCGATTTATCTGTGCTTGAAATAGATTTGGATTTGGTCTCTGCATTCAGCAGCAAGACTTTGTTGATGCCTTCTTGAGAAGCGTAGAGGAAAGCAGCCTGTAAACCATAAATAAAACCTGAGCAACCCAGGTTAACATCAAAAGCTCCGGTATCCTTTTTCAGCCCCAATCTGTCTGCTATAAACATCGATGTCGGCGGAGAGCGATAGTCTGGAGTTTGAGAAACGAAGATCAACACGTCGATACTCTTTCTATCGATAGCAAGCGAATCCATCAGTGATCGTGCCGCATGTACAGAAAGGTCTGATGAGCAGGTTTCAGGATCAGAAAATCTTCTTTTCTCTATACCTGTCATTTTTATGATTGAGCTTACTTCGCTCTCAGTCATAAAGTGCGTGTAAGTATAATTATCAATTATCTTCGTCGGCACAGTCGCCGCTATGCCGGTGATACCTATATGCTTAAACTTTAAAAATGGCATATATCATTCCCCCTGTGGTGTAATTTGATGAAAGCAACCATAGCCCCTAATGAACACTGTAGCCTCCATCCGTCACCAAATTGCTGCCGGTGATCCAGCGGGAAGCATCGGACAGTAAAAATATGCAGGAATAGGCAACATCCTCTGGTACACCCAGCCCCAGTGGATGTTGTAAAATCAACTCTCTGCGCCCCTCTTCACTCAATTTGTCCAAAAAATCTTGAGCCATCCTGGTAAGACACACTGCCGGGGATACGCAATTTGCCCTTATTTTCTTGGAGGCATATTCCAGGGCCAGGGTTCGCACTCCATTTATCAGCGCCGCCTTGCTGCTGGAATAGCCAATCTTGGCAGCTTCCGCCTTGATTCCGGACACCGATGCGATGAACACCATACTTCCGCCGGTAGCGCGGATATGTTTCTTCTTCGCGATCTGCCTGGCAAATTCAAATGCAGCAAAGACATTTATTGCAAATATCTTCTCAAAATGAGCCGGAGTCATCAGTCGCATCGGCAAATTCAAACCCACCCCAGCCGAATGGATAAATCCGTCGATCGGGCCCAGCTTCATTACCGATTCCGCCACCAAAGTTTCGATGCTCGTATAATCGCTGATATCTTGGGCAAGCATAAGATGGCCCGTGCCCTCCATCGCCTCGTAAGTCTCAGCCAGTCTCCCGGTGTCCCTGCCAATCAGGGAAAGCTTTGCGCCCATCCGGCTGCACTCTATCGCACAAGTCCTGCCAATCCCGGATGAGGCTCCTGTAATAATAATGTTCTTCCCGCTGAGTTCAAATGGATTCGGATACTTTGTCATTGTCCTCACACTTCCAAGAGCTTACTTACCTGCACTTGCTCCAGATCCAGGATGGCGCTGCCCAATGACAAGCCCACACCAAATCCGCTGATCAACACACGCTTGCTTGCGCCTGATAGCGGGACCTTTAGTTCGGAGACGATGGTCAAGGGAATCGATACCGAGCTGGTATTACCATATCTATCCAGACAGAATGGTACTTTGTCCGGATCCAGCTTCATCTTCTTTACCAGATGCTCATTCATAAATTTATTGGCCTGATGAAAAACGAAGTAATCAATCTCTTCCTTCGTTTGCTCTGTCTGCTTATAAAGTTTCTTGATCTGTCTGGGCACTTCTATGATTACAAATTCAAATACACCATTGCCATCCATATAGCCCTGTTCATCCGTCCGTACCGAGCCATTTTCATATACTTTTTCCTGCACAGATTCACAGGTACTGGGATGCCGGTAGCCTCCGGAATCGATCTTGATATAGTCGCTCTTTTCTCCATCGGAATCGATCAGGAAATATGACTTGGAGTCCGTTCCGGTTTTCTCCACTATACAGGCCGAGCCCGCGTCACCAAAAAGAAATCCTGTCTTTCTATCTTTTTGAGAATACACCCGGGTCCGGGTTTCACCGTTCAGCAGTAAAACCTTTCTGATTGCTGGCTGCTGGGCCAGACTAAAGGCCAGATTGAGCCCCACCACAAATCCGGAACAGCCCAGATTCACATCAAAGGCCGCACAGGACTTCGGCAGCCCCAAGCGGTGCTGCAGGATGATAGAAGTAGCAGGCATCCGGTAATCAGGTGTTTGGGAAACAAAGATTAAAATGTCTATTTCGCTTTTATCGATCCCATTCTCTTCAATCAACTGCTGCGCAGCCTGAAAGCATAAATCCGACGCGCACATACCTTCTGGAGCCACCCGTCTCTGATAGATACCTGTCTTAGCCACAATAGCTTCCACATCTTCCTTCTGAAAGTGAGGATTGTCGGTAAGATTATTGAATATCTGTTTGGGTACCGCTGCTGCAAGGGCGGTAATTGCCACACCCTGATGCGAGAAGTATGCCATTGCTTAGTCCTCTTCCCCCTGATGCTTTATAACATAGTCATACACATCAGCCAGAGTCTTCATCTTGCTATATTCATCACGGGGTATTACCAGGCCATACTCCTCGTCGATAATGGATATCACGGAAAGATAGGCCAAAGAGTCCCATTCCTCATATTCGCGGAATTCATCTTCCGGCTTCAGCTCATCAAGATCTCTCTCCAGAGTCTCGCTGATAATCTTAAGAAAATCAATCATTCGTATCTCCTTGTAGTCTATTTTATGACAATTGGGCTTAAAAGCCCTTAAAAACCTTTAACGGAGCTATAGGCCATATCTCTTTCTTTGTGCCGGAAAGAGATAGCTGTGATCTATGTAGGGCAGTAGTTTCTCCAACATGCCTTTGTCCTGGGTAAGCTGTAGCATGGAGCTCCCCCATGTACAATTTGCCTCTATCAACAATGGTCCTTCAGGACTGATGGCAATATCCCAACCAATCGATTTATCGCCTTTTATGTCCCGGCACAACTGCTCGATAAGCTTGATAATCTCTGGCCAATAAGGTAATTGGTGATCAATGATCTCAACCTTTGTCAGAGGATGGATTGTGATCACTCTATCATCCGTAGGATCCATCGTGATCGCTCCGGCGGTAATCTTTCCAGTCTTCAGGTCAATGGGAGCCGCTATTCCTCCAGTAGAGAAATTGTCTATAACACCCCCATTCCCCATTCTGAAAAAGGCACCAATCAGCTCCATAACCCCTTGTTTTTCTATGGTCATCACCCGGATCGAATTTACTGATCTGGGATTGAATTTCGCTGTTTCAGGATGTTAGCTGATCACTTCTTCAAGGACAAAATCTCCGCGCTTTGATAACTCTTTTATATATGCGGATGTTAGCCCCGGTTGAGGATCATAATCCACAATCTCAACTCCATAGCCTTCAGCCCCATACCTGGGCTTGATCACAAATCTACCCTGCCGCTTGCAATAGGCGTCCAGCACAGCAAAATCGCTGGAGCTATTGAGCAAGACCGCTTCTCTCTGCATGAATCTTTCAAACTGTTGATGAAATTGAAATTTGTCCCGCATCAAATCAATGAAAGGCATATTTAGCTGTTTACTTACACAGTGCCTTATGCTCTCGGTGATATAGCTTGCCCTCTCTCTGGGCTCTCGCTTGCAAAAATAGAAGACAAAGTATTCTTCTATCGTAGATCCATAGGAAAAGCAACTCCGAATTATATCAAGCCAAGAGCAGCTAAGCTTCTTGCTACGGAAATAGCCAAAGTAGCGTTGCACTTCTTTCCAATCGGTGGGAATATTCAAGATAATCACCAAACAAAACTGCAGAGCCCTTGTAACTAATCTGGAATTTCTTAGTCTGCTGTGGGTTAGCTGATACAGAATAAATTCCCTTGTCTTATTCTTTCCTGTAGTATAAAATGACTTCTTAATTGCCATCATATCCTCCACACTATCTGTTCTGAGCGAATAGTACTATGAAAATCGTAATACTGCTTGCACGCCATTAAAAATATCAACAGAGCTATAAGCCGTATCTTCTTCTTTGGGCAGGAAAGAGATATCTGTGGTCTATGTAAGGCAACAGCTCCTCCAGCATGCCCTTGTTTGCAAGAAACTGCATCGCAGAAGTATTCGGCATGCTATTTGCCTCTATCAGCACGGGGCCTTCAGGACTGATGGCAATATCCCAACCTATGGATTTATGGCCCTCTATTTCTCGGCAGAGCTGCTTGATAAACTCGACAAGCTCTGGCCAATATGGCAGTTGATGGCCTACAATCTCTACCCCGGTCAAAGGATGGATAGTGATCACCTTGCCATCGATAAAGTCCATCGTTATCGCCCCGGCAGAGATCTTTCCCGTCTCCAAATCAACCGGCGCTACCATTCCTCCGGAATGAAAATTATCCATTACGCCTCCATTTCCCATTCTGAACATAGGTCCTATAAACTCTACAATTCCCTGCTTTTCTATCGTCATAACCCGAATCGAATTTACTGATCTGGGATTGAATCTTGCAGTTTCAAGGTGTTGTCTGATCAGTTCTTCAAGAACATATTTCCCTAGCTCAGTTAACTCCTTTAAATACACTAATGTTACCCCTGGAATTGGATCATATTCCATTATCTCAACTCCATAACCCCCAGTCCCATACCTGGGTTTGATCACAAATCTACCTTGACTCTTACACCAAGCGTCCAGCACTTTGAAATCGCTTGAGTCATTGAGTAAAAGCACGTCTCTGCGCATAAACTGTTCAAATTGTTGATAAAACTCAAACTTATCTGCCGTCAGGTTTCTTAATCTCAAATTTAGCTGCTTATATACGCAGTTCCTTTTGCTCTCAGTAATATAGGTAGCTCTCTGGCTGGGCTTTAATTTTTAAAAAGAGAAAGTAAAATAATCGTTTATAGTACAGCCATAGGAAAAGCAACTCTGAATTATATCAATCCAAGAAAATCTCAGTTTCTTGCTACGGAAGAAGCTGAGGATGTGGTGTACCTCTTCCCAATCTGTGAACATATTCAAGATTATCACCAGACAAAATTGCAGAACTCCGGTAACTAACTTTGAGTTTCTTAGTCTACCGTGAGTTAGCTGATACAGAATAAATTATTTGGACATACTCCTCGTACCTGTAGTTATCTTGCTCATTATTATCCTCCTATGCCTAGCTTGATTTTATAATTATTCGACTTACTCGCAGTTTATCGTCAACTCTCATGAGATAGCTCATCTATTTGCCCCTATCATAATCTGCTCGCTAACCTCGCAGAATCCGAGGGAGGAACTTATTATCCACCTTGTTCCGGAATGTGTGCTTCTGCATGATATATACCCTTTCACCCTGCATTGGAAACCTTATTAGCATTAGCCTCTGATACGGTACCAGAAATAATTCTCGCGTGAAAAGATGATGCTGCTGTGCTAAGCTATTTTCAGGATATTTTTCCCTTTCTTAATCATCATGCTGACTAGGCCAGAATCCTTCAAATAGAAGTAATAAATATATGGCAACGCTAAAACGCCACCTACTATAAGAGATAAGAGACCGTTAAGTTTAAGGATTGTTTTTACGAATAAAATTGCAACAACATAGGGAGACATTTTAACGAGTAATCCACCCAAATACATGCCCATGGTCTTCAAGTTAACGCCCCCTATTGCCAATATATATCCACTTTTTATCCCTAATACAATAAAATTACCTAATGCGAACACTGCAGTTGCGACAACAATATGTGAACCTATCCTGCCCATGTAAACTAGAATGATTACTCTCACAATTAAGGTCGATATTGTGAAGACAGATAGCTGTAACTGCTTGTTTAAAATGCCAAACATCGGCAACATAGCGTTAGATAGAATTGCTGTAAATGTCCAGACTGATAGATACTGAGAAAACACTCCGGATAATCGCCATTGGCTTCCTAAAAGTACAGAAAACAATTCAGGAGCTAACAACACAAGAAACAAAGTCGGGAAAATTGAGAATTTTATCAGCCCCCTGCAGGTTTGGCTTAAAAGCCTTGCCGGGCTTTCCTTTCTATTTATAATATCCGCGGCTTCTTTATGCAATACTCGATTTACAGAATTCCCAATAAATAAAACCATCATTTGTAAAATGCTCAATGCTTTGGCATAAAGGCCAGTAGTGTCTTGACCCCAGTAACGGGTTATCAGAATTACGGGGATCGTTAAGGATGCCAGGTTTGCAGCATAACCCCAATATTCATATAGTGGATATCGTCTAAACATTTTCGCAGCTGAGGCAATGCTTTTAACGCTAACGCATCGCAAGGTAATCCAAAGATCCTTCCTGAAATATGGTATGATCAATACTATGGTCACCAGGATATTTGAAAACACCCTGATGAAAATCATGTTTCCTTCACTAACTTTCCCTAACGCCCCATACACAAGCAGCAATGAGGTATTAGAAACCGAGCTAAGTATTAGTGAGCCAGATATCGCGATAAATTTCTTCTTCCCCGAGTACCAGAATCTGAGCAGAGTTGCCAACGATGCAAATGCTGCTGACAAGAACATAATGGCTCCATATCTTTCAAAAGGGAAGTCATCTTGGGCTAGCTTACCAATGTATTTATAAAGTGGCGCAACAATTACGAGCATTAATAACATGACGATGATACACAGGGCCAGAAGACTATGAGCTTCTCTCCTGGTTTTTGCCTGTACAATGGCAAAATCATAGCGCAAAAACATCAGACCTGAAACCATAGTTATAATTGATGTGTAGTATGCGCCAATTCCAAACACCATCGGTCCCCATGCCCTGGAAATCCATGGTTCAGCGAGGAAACCCAGGATTGTTGCGATTAAAGGACCCACTGAGATAATGCCGATATTCTTTATGTATTGCTTATTGGTAGAAGCCATTTTCTCCATTCAGGTCCTTACGGTCATTAAACATAATACTCCACACGTGTCAATTTCAGGCCTTCTATTCCTGATACTTGCGATGAATGCTCAGCACTTGTTTTGAGTCCAGATACGGCAGTATCTTATGCATTCTTCCCTTCTGATAAGGCAATTGCAGGCCAAATATGCCCCAAGGCACATTACCCTCCACCAGTAGCGGGCCATTTTCTGTAATTGCCACGTCCCAGCCCACAGATTTGATCCCGGGCACAATCTCGGAGACGCTGCTGATCAGCTCCAGGGTCTCTTTCCAATAGGGCAATTGAGCTCCGGTGATCCTCACCTTTGAGATGGGGTGATAGTCAAAATCTATATCTTCGGTAGGGTCTATGGTCACCGCCGGTCCGCAGATTATGCCGGTCTTGTCATCTACAGGCGCCGCAATACCCCCGGAAAACATATTATCCACAAAGATTTCTCCACGTCCCATGCGGAACATGATGCC
>JAQUJJ010000235.1 GCA_028681035.1 Candidatus Cloacimonadota bacterium | reverse complement strand
AATACCGATAGAGTATTATTCAAAAGAGTTGTTCATTCCTATTGGAGATGGCGTTCGAAAGATAAAAACAGGAGATAAAGAAGAATACGTGAAGCGGGTTTGGTTTACGTTAAAGCAAAACAGTGTTGTGCAGAGTAAAGAAACAAAGCTTTCGTTCAGTAGTACCCCAACAGGGCCTGCCCTTGCTTGGAAGATAAAAGAAGTGGGAACCGATCAAGAGATGCAGGATGGGAAAGTAACTGTGTCCAACTCGAAGATTTATTATGTAGATATTCCGGTTTCTGTTTTCAAAAACACGGAAACGTATCCTTTATACGCAAAGGTGACACTAACCTATGACAATGTAGACGATACCCAAGAACAGATTGCTGCTACCCAAAAAATAATCCTTGTAAAAAGAGTAATGTTTGATTTGAATATTTTATAAATAAAGAATAAAGGACACCCCCCAGATATTGATGTAAAAATCAAAACACTGGGGGGTTTTGTTTGAGTCAATGACCCTTGCACTGAGCACTTACCACTCATATTTATAGAACTCCAGTTTAATTAACTGGAGTTTTTTCGATTTAATAAGGGGACAAGCAAGAATGCATTCATTTTTTATGGTTTTACAGACTTTATTTCATACTCTTGAATATACTGTTATATAATCCTGAACTTTTACCTTTCAAAGCGTTAGAGAACATGTTCCTAACGCTTAAAGAGATTGAACGTATAAGAATATCTTAATTTAGCAATAATATAAGAAGTTTTAGTAGAGATAAAATCTTATAGGTTATAGGAGTGAGAAAAGTCAGGCATTAAAATCTGTACAGAAATTTGACGTTAGAAGCCATAGAGGACAAAAAATAACATTGCATGGTAGAAGCAGAGTAGTCCTTATAAAGATTATAGCTAGTGGTCGTGAACAAGGAAATCAGGTCAGTGTGAAGAATCTGGGTGAGAAGGGAATTATTTAGAGGGGAGAGAACAAAATGATTAAAAGAAAATTTAGTACGACACTACTAGCATTAGTAGTAGCAGCAGCACTGCCGGGAAGTGCATTTGCAGCAGAGGTTGCAACTGAATCAACAGGGGAGGTGAGCGCACCATCCTCCGTATCAGCTCCAGCAAGCAGTAGTAGCGAGGCTGACAATAGTGGAAGTGCGGATGCAGATGCAAATGGAAGCACAGAATCGGGAAGTACCGGAGAAGCTCAAGGAACAACCGGCGGTGAGTCAGTAACAGGTGGTCAAGAATCCAGCGGATCTGATCAACGTATTGATTCAAGTGAAACAAAGGGAGAGGCCGATGGAAAACAGACGCCAAGCACTACTGAGCGAGAGTCACAGGGTGAGGGGGATAAGGTCGCAACCCCTGATACAGAAACACCAGCAGTCAGCACTCCAGAGCAGGCAACGGAACCAATAGAACCAGCAGAAGGCACGGAGACGGCAGGAAAGCCTGAAAATGGGACGGGACAAGAGGAAGGCGAGCAGCCTACAACACCTCAAGCACCAGTAACTGAAGGGCAGCCGGCAGAGCCAGTTATAGCACCAGAAACTCCAGTAATTGAGCCGGAAGTAATTCCTGAAGTAGTGACAGAGGGAGCGATTGTTACAACAGAGGCAGCGATTGTAGTGCCTCAAGAAAGCACTTTATTAATACTGCATTTGTTTGAATCGGGTGATATCGTTTGCGAAGACTACGAAACGGTTAACGGATTAACAGAGGGGAAAACAATCCGAATTGGTGAGTACAATTATGAGGATCAGCATGAGTTTACAGAATGCTTAAATGAAGACGAGACGGTAGACTTAGTTGCGGGGGAAAACCAAATAACTTTGAGATATACTTTGAAAGAAGGATATACGATAGCTAAAAAGGAAGGGAGATAGGTGCAAATGAAAAAAGGCTTAAGCTTTTTACTTGTGCTGGCGATGTTGCTAACTATGACGCCAATGAGTGTATTTGCAAAAGAAAAGTCAGATAGTATTAATGATTATTCTGGTGGACCAATAACCTTGACGCTGAATTGTTATACAAAAGTAGCTAGCCAATATGAATCAGATAAGTATATAGGAACGCAGACTATTACGCTTAAGAATAATGAAACTTTAAGCGGTGTGCTTGCATCTGGCATAGCGGAGCTTAATGCAGGTGGAACAACGTATTCTTATGATACTTGGGATTCGGATTATTACGACAATTATCGTAATAACATGGGATCATTACAAGCATTATGGTATGGGCCAAGGGGAGGAGAACATTGGGACCCAACAGCGGTAGATAGTGCGCAGTATTTTATTAAGCTATACTATAATAAGGAAGCTGCACAGACCTACACAGTAAGCTATAATGCAAATGTTCCGGAAGGCGTGAATGTAACGGGGATGCCTCTAGCGGCATCGCACGTAACAGCAGGAGCTTACGTATTGGATAATGCGGCAAGGCCAACAAGAGCAGCAGATGAGGATAAGAGCTATACTTTCGTAGGATGGGCAACAGCGACAGGACCAAGTATTTCAACGACGGTATCAAGTATTAATGTGACAGACAATACAACAGTATATGCCCTGTGGAAACCAACACAAGGTGGGCCTATTACTTTAGAACTGAATTGTTTCTACAAAGCAGAGCCTTATCCTAACATAGGAAAACAATCCTATACTCTTGAGGTGGGTGACACTTTAGAAGTTAGCTATGACGGCTTCAGATCTGTAGCAACTGATATTACCATAGACCATGACACAAACCCTGCACACTGGAACCACAAGAGTGGTGGTTCGGAGATTACAGGAAGCACATATGACGGAACGTATGGTTTTATCAGCATATATTCGTCATCTTATAGTGGCAAATATATAAAGAACGACAACGGAGTTTTAAAAGTGAGCCGTAATGGAACTAGTGGATGGACGGTGGTTACAGAAGCACAGCTTGAAACTCCTGACTCCGGCATTAACCTTGATTATACAAGACAAGGATCAATGGATGCTCAGTATTATATCCGAAAAGATGGAGAGGTTCAGGTGGAGCCATCAAATTATCCTGAAGGAAAATATTTTCCTAACAATCCTGGATTACCTGGAAAGATATATTACCAGAAACCGATAAATAATGATGACCGTGCAGTTGAAACTAATCTTGCTGTTCGGCCTACTGACGCGATGATTAGTGAAGCCGCAGCTAAAGCAGAAACAACCTATAATCCTGAAACTCAATATATACAGTGGTATGTAGTGAAGAATGCTGGCAACAGTTGGCATGTTGACGGTGTTATTTATAATAAAGCAAAGGCAACACTAACATATGAGCTCAATGGAGGGGGTAACGGTGGTAATCCGGATCTTGGACTTATTGCAAACATACAATACGTTAAAGGTTCGACTGTTACGGTTCAAACGGCAGAGCCTGTAAAAGTAGGCTATATTTTCACTGGGTGGGATACAGATGTAAGTGCTGATGACCCAGTCTATACTGCAGGGAGAACATTTACTATTAATGATAATACTACTTTATATGCTGTTTGGGTTCCAAGCAATTCGATTTCATATACTGTAGTGCATCACTTCCAGAATATTTCTGGCTCGGGGTATGATAGTGATAAACAGGCTATAGAAGAAACAAAATACGGAACAACTGGAGCACCTGTATCTGGTGAAAGCTGTGCTAATAGTTATGGTGGATTTGCTTTTGACCATTCAGATCCAGCAACGGGGACGATTCAGGCTGATGGCACTTTGAAATTTGACCTGTACTATACGATTACCGAACAGGATATGAGCGGAGAAGTAGAGGCAAAGAATGTAACAGCGGTATATGATGGGAAAGCACACGGAATTGAAGTGAAAGCACCGACAGGAGCGCAGATAAGCTTTAAGGACGGAAGTGAAACAACCAATGCAGGAATTAAGACAGTAGAATACACAGTAAGCAAGCCAGGCTACAAGACAGTAACAGGAAGTGCAGTAATCACAATTAGCCAGGCAGCGATTACAGTAACAGCGAAAGCAGCAAGTAAGGTAATCGGAGGAACTGATCCTGAATTCGGATATGACGTAACAGGAACAGTAAATAACGAAACAGCCGCATTTGGCGGAAAGCTTGCAAGAGTAGCAGGAGAAGAAGCAAAGAGGTATGACATTCAGCAGGGCAACTTAGTCTTATCAAACGGAACAGGCTTCTTAGCAGATAACTATACGTTAAAGTTTACAAAGGGAATCTTTACGATTACCGAACAAGATATGAGCGGAGAAGTAGAGGCAAAGAATGTAACAGCGGTATATGATGGGAAAGCACACGGAATTGAAGTGAAAGCACCGACAGGAGCGCAGATAAGCTTTAAGGACGGAAGTGAAACAACCAATG
>JAQUJJ010000234.1 GCA_028681035.1 Candidatus Cloacimonadota bacterium | reverse complement strand
AGATCATTATGCATAGCTCCTTGGTACTAATCTTCTTTTCTTTCCAAAAGAAAAGAAGCAAAAGAAAACCTGTTTCCCGTGGATGACGCATAGCCACCTACGCTCCCTTGCTGCGCTGGGGGGAGCTACGGTGGCTATGCTTAACTGAGCGCTCATTTCACACATTTAAGGTAAAAAGGTAAGAAACCTATAAAGCTACAATTCCGACCTGCATAGCCGGAAACCGGCGAAGGAGTAGGTACCATAGCTGCTGTACGGCAAGTAGCCCATCCGATCCGCTATTCGGCAGCGGATGGCACTATTGTACCAGTAACCTCCACGTATTACACGTTGGGACCCGCTCGAAGGACCAGTTGGATTATTGCTCGGACTGCTGCTGTAGTAGGAATCTTCATAAAAATCCCAACATAATTCCCTGACGTTACCGCTCATGTCATACAAGTCAAAACCATTTGGTGCCTTGGTGCCAACAAGATGGGTTATATTACTTGAATTACTACCATACCACGCCACAGCATTAATGTCGTCTGAACCACTATATAGATAATCAGGAGTATTGGTAGCACATCTTGCAGCATACTCCCACTCTGCTTCGGTTGGCAATCGGTAACCATTGGCGCTCCAATAGCAGATTGCTGCATTCCAGGTTCCACTACCGGAGGTTGGTACCGCTCCCCAATCGACTGGATTTGTTGATCCGTTGATACTATAGACCGGGGCAAGTCCCTCAGCTATACTACGCAGATTGCAATACTTGAGAATAGCATACCAAGATATGTAGTACACCGGATAGTTGTCACCACGCCCATAACCAGATGCAGGATTGCTACCCATGATCGATGCCCATTCCGATTGCGTAACCTCATATTTGCCTATAAAATAAGAGTTTAAAGTTACATTGTGGGTCGGAAGTTCACTACTCGAACCTACTCCATAAGAATCCCCCATGATGAAGCTACCACTGGGTATAAAGACAAAATTGGCAGGTGCTGGTGGCGTCTGTCCATCGTTGGCAAAAACTTTGAAACGCACATGTTCATAGATCACATTAGGATGTTCAGCTAATACATCCCATACGATATGCTTACCGTTTCCGGGACTGATATTGGCTCCAACATCACCTGAAATGAGATTGCAACTTAGACTCCAGCTTTGTTCATTATCGTATGATGCCTGCAAACTGACTGTAACGGGCATGTAATGGGACACATTGTAGTAAATATCAACTTTTTTTGATGCATCAGTTCGTTGTGATGCCGTTACCGAGTAAACTTGCGGCAAGGCAATCAGAGAGCTGATTGCAAAGAGCAGTACGCAGCAGATCATTATATTTTTCATTCTTTTCTCCCTTAATATCCCACGGCCACTACCACGTAGAAGCAACTATTAAGATCAGTTATGGTGTTATCGTTATAAGTCAAGGCACTAGTTTGGCCGATCAATGTCATCTCTGCAAGAGCCTGATTGGGTGTCTCAGCACGATAGATTTTGTACAAAGTAGCACCATGAGATGGCTGCCAAAGAAGTTTCACACTTTGGCTTTGTTTCTGGATTTCAAGATTCTGCACAGCCTGCAAAACGGGCTGAGAAAAGATCTCATTGGAGTATTCACTTTCCAAGCCGGAGGCATCAACAGCGCTGATAGACACATAACAGACATCCTCATTGTTTAAGCCATTAAGGGTGTACTGGTTTGTCTTGCCCACATACACAGGGCTATCGCTCCCGTCTACGTTTGCGGTACCAGAATAGGGTGCTCCACTCTGTAAACCATAGTTAATCTTGTAACCGATGACTCCGGGATTGTCCGCTTCCTCCCAGGTAAGCCGCAATGCCCTGAGTTCGGGTTGAACCGCAAGTAAAACCGGAGCCGGAGGTGGAGTAACCTGATATAATGGCAATGATAAGGCACTGCTGGAAAAGCCCTGAACGGAGTTTGCAGATATTACGATGGGTAGTGCCACATTGTCGGACTGGATACTGAAGCTGATGATCCCTCCCTGCACCGCAATCTGGATGCCATCCAGGGTCGGATCAGCATCTGTACTTGTGATAGTACCGCGATTTGTGTTAACTGTATAAAGAGTGGCTTCTGCGACAACGCTGCCATCGTTATTATACAGGGTATCTGAATTGATTTGTGCGGTGGAGATGCCGTCTGCCAGCAGACTATCCGGATCCGCACTGAGGCCAAAGCTGCCCTGTGGCAATCTGGGAGCTAAGGTATAGCAGCTGAAATAAGGGATGCTGGCACTCACAAATGATGAATCTGCAACCACCACAGAGGGCAGATAGTTCCATTGACCACTAGCGTCTTCCCAATACATACCAAGGTTCTGAACGTCTATGCCAATTACATCTTCCGGACGATAGACTATTTTCAGCAAGGGGGCATCGTTCCAATCTGTAGCAGAGCTTTCAAAGCTATGGAAACCACCGATGCCGTAACGCAAGCCAAGTGCTTCTTCCCGGGTCTTGCGCAGGCTGCGATTATAGCTGGTGATAGCTTCTTTTTGCTCGTTCGTTAGGCGGGGATCTTCCGGTTCATCGGCCCATTCCCAAAAGCTGTAACCCACAGAATCCACTTCAGAAGGGATGGAATTGGCCGTAAGAGTAAGGCTTGAGCCAAGATCGTTCAAGACCTCCACTTGCGAATTTCTGGTTAATCCCGTCCATCCAAAGAATTTATGGGCCAGGTGAGTGCTAATCACGGTGCTCAGTTCCTGCCAGATATTGCCTTCGGTAAGCCTGTCCCAGATTCCCGTGATCAGTTCCGGAAATGTTACACCGGGCTGAGGGGGATTTGCCATTTCGGTTTGCAGATAGGGATAGCCCTTTACCCAATAACCCTCTGCCAGATCATAAGACCGGGAATTGGTGGCTTCCAAGCCTCCGCCGAGGTTGATAACAAGAGCCGGTAAGACAGGAAGGGGGAATTCCAGATCCAAATCCATTTCATATGACGTCTTATCCTCACAGGAAGTAGCATAACCAACTTTTACCGGCAAGTCACTATTTTGCTCGGTGTAAACAGTGCTGAGGAAAGAGCTGAAATCCTGGCTAAAGGTGGTGTTGTTTGCCGCAAGACTTACCGCCGACGAACCGATGTTCCACATTTTCTGGGGAGTTTGGCCGACATTGAAAAGCAGGTTGCGGACGGAATTATTATCAATGCCCAGTGATACTGTGTAAGCCTGGGTAGCCCCGGGGAGATTATAGATGTTTAAAGGACTTAGGCTTGATTGCATGGTACTGGAAAGCTCCAGGGACTGCCAAGAGTTGTTTTGCCACTCTCCCAATACTTCATAAGCAACTCCTAAGTTTAGGTTGAGGTTTACACCTCTAAGCTTTTGAGGATAGAAAAAAGTAGCCTCCGCGCCCTGAGTGGGGACAAGTTTGGGCCCAGCGCCCTTAAACTCCCCAGCTAAAGAAAGCCTCCTTTGTATCAGTCCACTGGTATATGCTTTCTTGCTGGCTCCCAGATGCGCTGAAGCGCCTAAGCTGGCACCCATGCTCATCCCTAAGGGTAAGCCACTCAAAAGATCGGTCGAAAAGCTGATATTGCCTTCAATGTCCAAGCCCGCCTCATCGGCAATCCGGGCAATACCCAGGCCATTATTGGCATTATTGGCAATAAGCACCTGCACAATCCAAGATAGAAAACTTACCACCGTCTGTCCACCTGGAATAGGCCCCGTGGCATAGATTAGAGAAGGCTCGGCAAAAAGGTAGTAGGCAAGCAGAGCTTCCAAGCCGTCCATCTGATCCAGGTCAAATTCATACTCCCGTTCATAGGGGAAGCTGGCTTGCGCTGAAGCGGAGGGAGCTCCGATATCTATTAATGTGGGAGGACCCAGCTTCACCTCGGCACCCACAAAGAGGTCATCTCTGCGGTTGATCCTGAAAGCAGACCACTCGGGGTCGGAACTGAGGCCTTGCAAATCCAAAGAGATGTTTGCTCCAGAGCCGCCTCCGGCAAAACCTGTGGCTGTGGCTACAACACCTGTAACACCTGCTCCGGCTTTTGCATAGATCCGATAGCCCCAATTTGCAGTGTATTGATATGGAATCACTTCACAGCTAACGCTTTGCCTGTTCTCTGGCGCGATTAACTGCCCGTCTGCGTACATTACCGAAAAGCTCTCTGTGCTTCCGGGATTGCCGCTACCTACCATTGAGGATGGTATCGGTATCGCAAACACCCCGGCATTCTGGATATGCACCAAACTACTTAAAAACTGGAAAGGGAGAACCCTGGTCTGGCAGGTGATCTGGTTGCCCTGCGCGTCTTCAGCTATGAGCTCAGTATTCATAATGGGTAGCCAATTGCCGTTTAGCTCACCCTCCACCACAAACCACGCATAACCATAGCCACCTTCGGGTATCTGC
>JAQUJJ010000233.1 GCA_028681035.1 Candidatus Cloacimonadota bacterium | reverse complement strand
CCCGTGAGCGAATTTGAGCCAACCCCGCCTTTACCTGTGAGGGTAATAGAAGGAAAATACGCCGCACGTGCCACCCCGATATTGGCATTGGCAAATTTAAGATTATGCTCGGCTTCTAAAACATCATGACGGTTCAATAATACAGAAGATGAGAGTCCCACAGGCACATCGCTAAGCTAACGTTGAGATGTACTTTCAAGCCCCGTAGGTAAGCGTGTTTCATCAACCGATGCGCCCACTAGCAATTCAAGTGCTGCCAAATCTTGCGCTACTTTTGTAGTATAACTTGCAACATCGGCTTTTGCTTGTTGAAAAATACTCTGCACACTGTAAAGTGAAACATTGGAATCAATACCCAACTCAACCCGTTTTTGCACAAGCTCAAACGAGCGTTTGGCACTTAGTTCCGTCTGCTTGGAAAGGCTCAAGAGACTCTGATCAGACGCATAGCTCAACCATGCCGATGTCGTCTCAGCAATCAACGTCAAGCGTACCAAACGCTCTGCCTCTTCCACCCCTTTATAGGTCTCAAACTCCGTTTCACTCGAATTTCTAGCTTTGCCAAAAAAGTCTAATTCATAGTTGCTAATTCCCAGTGTTGCCGAAGAGCTTTGCGTGATGGCAGTGCTATTGTTCGTGGTCACCGTGCGCGCTTTGCTTCCGGATGCAGAGGCTTCAATCGTTGGCAATTCAGCACTTCGCTGAACGCGGTATGTCGCACGTGCCGCTTCGATATTGGCGATGGCTTTGCGAAGGTCACGACTCTGTTCCAATGATTGGCGGATAACGCTTTGAAGCCTTTCATCGCGAATAAAAGCTTCCCAGGCAAGTGCTTGTGTATTTGGTGTCTTCTCTTTCACATCGATCTTCCACGTACTAGGCACAGGCGCATTAGGGCGCTCATAATCAGGTGCCAAAGAGACACATCCGCCTAAAAGAAAGGAAGCTAAAACGATACTAATGGACTCTATTTTTATATTACGCATCCAAAACCTCCTTTGCCTTAAGCGCATGGCGTTTTGGAAAGACTCCCCTCACCAGCACAAAAAAGAGCGGCACTAAGAAAATTGCCAAGAAGGTCGCACTCAGTGTTCCCCCCATGATTCCCGTACCAATGGAAATACGGCTATTAGCCCCTGCGCCACTTGAAAGGGCCAAAGGCAGAACGCCTGCAATAAATGCCAGTGAAGTCATCAAAATCGGACGAAGTCTAAGCTTTGCACCCTCAACAGCGGCATCAAATAGTGTGCTTCCACGGTTATACGCCGCTTCGGCAAACTCAACAATTAAAATCGCATTTTTAGACGAGAGTCCAATGGTGGTTAACAAAGCGACTTGGAAGTAGACATCGTTCTCCAATCCTCGCAGTGAAGCTGCAATTACCGAGCCGAAAATACCCAATGGAATAACCAAAAGAACGGAAAATGGTACCGCCCAACTCTCATAAAGTGCAGCCAAACATAAAAAGACCACCAAAATGGAAATGGCGTAGAGTTTGAGCGTTTGACCACTCGATAAACGCTCCTGATACGAAAGCCCACTCCACGCAAAGCTTGTGCCAGAAGGCAATGCCTCTTGCAGTGTTTCCATCTTATCCATCGCCACACCAGAGCTCATGCCAGAAGCAGCAGCACCTTGAATCTCAAACGATGCCAATCCGTTATAGCGTGTTAAACTCTGCGCACCGTAACTCCAACTCGTTGTTGCAAAGGAGCTAAATGGCGTCATCACATCACTGCTACTTTTAACATACCACTGATCCAAATCTTCAGGCTTCGAGCGAAAAGGAGCATCCCCTTGAAGATAGACTTTTTTAATCCGTCCACGATCCACAAAATCATTGACATAAGCACCTGCCCAAGCGTAATTAAGGGTGCTATCGATGTCGGTTAATGACACGCCAAGTGCAACCGCTTTGGCTTCATCAATCTCTACATGTAATTGCGGTGTATCACCCATACTGCCCAAACGAATAGCGGTAAATGTGCTATTGCTTCGTATATTGGCTAAAAAAGTGTCACGAAGCATTTTGAGTTCTTCTCGACTTGTACCCGAAAGTGCTTGAAGCTGAAAGTTAAAACCATTACTTTGCCCAAGCCCTTGAATTGCAGGAGGATTGAGTGAAAAGATTTGCGCATCACGAACACGAGAGAGCTTCATCGTCGCACGGCTAGAAATCATATCGGACCTATTTTCGACCCCTTTTCGCATATCCCAATCTTTAAGTGCAACAAACGCCATACCCGCATTTTGTCCACTTCCACTAAAACTAAAGCCTGAGATTGTAAAAATCGCTTCTGTATTGTTGTTCTCTTCATTCAAAAAGTAGTTCTCGATCTCTTTGGCTACAGTATCACTGCGTTTAAATGAAGCACCTTCAGGCAAACTAAACTGCACCATGCTATTGCCTTGATCTTCGCTTGGTAAAAAACCTGTAGGGAGTCGTAAAAGTAAGAAAGCCATGACTGAAGCGATGATGGTGTACATCAACATCCAGCGTATAGGAGAGGCAAGGACTGAACCTATATTCCCTTTGTAACGCTCAATCAATCTATCAAAAGTCTTATTAAACCAGCCAAAAAAGCCATGGCTATGTGTTTGCTCGTGCGGTTTAAGCAATGAAGCGCACAGTGCTGGAGTTAGTGTCAAAGCCACAATCACAGAGAGTATCATCGAAGAGACGATTGTAATGGAGAACTGGCGGTAAATAACCCCCGTTGAGCCTGCAAAAAAAGCCATCGGTAAAAAAACAGCCGAGAGAACGGTAGCAATTCCCACAAGCGCACTCGTGATCTCTTTCATCGACTTTTCGGTCGCTTCCATAGGGGGAAGTTTCTCCTCACGCATCAAACGCTCAACATTTTCGACCACAACAATTGCATCGTCGACCAAAAGACCTATGGAGAGCACCATACCAAACATCGTTAAGGTATTAATAGAGTAGCCAAATACTTCTAAAATGCCGAAAGTTCCCAAAAGAACAACCGGAACAGCAATAGCAGGAATCAAGGTTGCTCGCCAATTTTGTAAAAAGACGAACATAACGACAATAACGAGTAAAATCGCTTCAAACAGTGTTTTAACCACCTCTTCAATCGAGATACGAATAAATTTTGTACTGTCTCTTGGATAAGCAACTTTGTAGCCATTTGGAAACGTTGGTTCCATCTTGGCAATCGCTGTTTTAACGCGATTGGCAGTGGAAAGTGCATTCGCACCAGGGGCAAGCATGACTGCAAGTCCAGAGGCTGGATGACCATTGAGCCTTGTCACGTTGCTGTAACTTTCACTGCCAAGCTCCACGCGTGCCACATCGCTTAAACGAACCACAGCACCACTGCTGTCATGTTTAATGATGATATTTTTAAACTCATCTGCCGTTTGCATTTGCGATTTTGCCGTGACCGTGGCATTGAGCTGTTGTTCAGAAGAACTTGGTAATGCACCGATGCTACCAGCGGAGACTTGTACATTTTGAGCGGTAATCGCACTGCTGATATCAGATGCCATTAAGTTATACGAAGCCAATTTGGAAGGATCTAGCCAGATGCGCATCGCGTACTGACCACCAAAGACTTGCACAGTACCAACGCCTTCCAAACGCGCAATCGGATCTTGCAGATTGCTAAGCAAATAATCCGCAACATCCACCGACATTTTAGTATCGGTTACATCGTACAAGGAGACAATCATCAAAAAGTCATTTTGTGCTTTGGTAACGCGAATACCCTCGTTCTGCACCGATTTTGGCAGGCGCGTCGTAATCTGCGCTACTTTATTTTGCACTTTCACTTGTGCCGTATCGGCATCGGTTCCTTTTTGAAAGGTCACATCGATGCTTGCGGATCCAGAAGAGCTACTCGTGGAGGAAAAATACAAAAGCCCATCCAAACCAGTCAGCTGTTGCTCGATGATTTGAATGACACTGTTCTCTACTGTTTGGGCAGATGCACCCGTGTAGGTAGTATTAATACGAATCGTAGGCGGCGCAATATCGGGATACTGAGCAACCGGAAGTGAAAAAATGGAACCAACTCCTGCAAGCATAATAACAATGGCAATAACCCATGCAAAGATGGGTCGATGGATAAAAAAGTGTGCAATCATTGAGCTTTACCCAAGCTTGTTGTGACATCTACGACCTTGACACTATCGCCTACACGAACTTTATTGGAACCCTCAACAACAACGCGCTCTCCCGCATTTAAACCACTGCTGATGAGCCACATATCCCCCATAGCGCGTTCGGTTGTGATCACACGTGCTTCTATTTTATTATCATTCGTCACAACAAATGCAGTTGCATTGCCTTTGGGATCGCGCTGAACCCCTTGTTGTGGCACTAAAAGCGCACCTTCATTAATTGCTTCATCCATTAGTGCTCGCACGTACATACCAGGAAGCAAGATACC
>JAQUJJ010000232.1 GCA_028681035.1 Candidatus Cloacimonadota bacterium | reverse complement strand
AAACTCGCTTAGAAGAATTGATTAGACAGAAACAAAGGGAAAGTGAGGCAATAGAACAGATATTGCTGAAACTTGAAGACTTATATACCGAACTTGATGAGATATCCTTTTTGCCAAAGAAAATGGGCTTCGAAGATAAGGGAGCATTTGAGATATTTATGGTTTTGAAGAATGCGTCTGAGAATGATTTTGATGAGGTTTTAAGCAAAGAATTTTCTATTGATGTTTGCGATAACCTGATAAAAAAGAAGATCTACATCGGTTGGCAAGATATACCCCAAGAAGTAAGTAGGGTAAAAGTCGAGATATCAATCTTTGCTGTATCTGATCACTACCAATCTCTTAATCTCGAGGATAGTGATGAAGTCATGGATATGATAATGCTAAGCGTGATCCGTAATTTCAGCTTAAAATGATATGAATATACCTAACAATTACCAACTGATTTATCGGGATATCAAACATGCTCGTATCAGAGTCAGCGAAGATGGGAAAGTTCGGGTGTTAATTCCGAGTTCTTTTACTGATGCTGATACCGAAGCGTTACTAAAGAAAAAGGAGCGTTGGATCAATCAAAAAATTGGTTTCTTTGCTGGCAAGTCTAAAATTCACTTGAATAGAAATCAATTATTACTATTAGGTAATAGATACACATACAGTTATTTACCAAAGTGCACTAGGAGAGTTATTCTTGATAACAAACACCACATGATTTCCACTTCAAAAGACATGCTGGATGCTATTGTTCAGGAAAAATGGTATAAGTACTATGCTAAGGACTACCTTGCTCTGAGAGTGTCTGAGCTAAGCTGTAAGTTGAATTTCTCATTCAATAAGCTGTATATTAGAAGCCAGCGCACCAAGTTGGGAAACTGCTCGGATAAGAAGAATATATCACTTAACTGGCGGTTAATCAAAGCTCCCGCCCTGGTGATTGACTACATTATTGTACATGAGCTTGTACATACAAAGGTAATGAACCACACAAACAGCTTCTGGACATTACTAAAATCGCATTATCCAGATTACAAAAGTGCAATAGAATGGTTAGATAAGTATGGAAATAGCCTTTGATAAGTTAGTAATAATCGTGATGATATTCCATATTCACAGGAGGTTACATGTGTGAAGCAGATCAAAAAACCCTAGATGTGATGGAGAAAATGGCTGATAAGGGTAATCCGGATAATCCTTTGCAACAAAGCTATAAGAAACAAAATGAATATTTCCAAGGATTTCTGAAAATCGCACGGCTATATCTCTCGGTAATGAATGAAAAAGAATTCAATAAGTGGTTACAAGAGAAGATGGGAATTGGAAATGCTGAGATGTCAATTGCTCAGTATATTCAATTTGCATGTGAAGCCACCGTAGTTGCTCATTTTATCAATACTCAAAGGAAAACCATAGAGATAGATAAACAAGTAAATCCTTCTAACAAGAAAGACGTTGAATGTCAGTTTCAAGATTCAGATTTTACTTATAATATTGAGGTTAAGACACCTGATATTGATTTGAATAAACCCAAAGAAGATAATGACTTGAATTTGTATGTATCTGGTAGACTTCCTGACATCAAAGAAATTGATAGTTTAAAGAGCATACTGTCTGAAGGATTGAGATCTCAGAACAAGGAAGGGAATATTGGTCAACATAAGAATCTTGATAACAATCTTGTAACATATCTGAAAGGGCTTCATGAGAAATCTAACCCAATAGAAAGAGACGATATTGTAAATGTTCTTGTTGTGTGTGGTGGAGATAGGATGAACATGCAGAGTTTATACGACAATTTGTTTGCAAATGAAGGCTTGTTTACAAAGAGTCCATTTACGCCTCCAGAGACATATACCTTAGTTGACATTATTATGTTTACAAATCTACATTTCAAGCATAGCAACTTTGACAATCCGAAGGTCCATCATCACTGGGAGTTAAACTCTGCATTCAATATCGCTTTTCATAACCACACAAAAAAAATAAACCCAGGGAAAGCGCTTGCATTAAGTAACTATCCGAAACTGGTTACTGAGTATTCGCTTCCTATGTTTCAGTATAATGTTCAAGGCGACATTGAGCAATATGTTAAAGATCGAATGAGAGTAACCAATTTTGTTGCAGATTGCTTAGAGAAAACACATAAGAAGTTCTTGTTTACTGATCCAGATTAATTTGCTAGTTCTGTAGTCGTTCTACACTTCCAATGAAACGGTGGAAATGGAGTATGCGCTCCGGAGACACCTACTGGATTCATCTCTGAGTCGTATTCGATCTGATCATCTTTGATCCAGGGTGCGAGTGCTTTGATAAAGTCACGGGCATCATCCAGGCTGCTGGACTTGGTATCCAGTGCCATAAGATTGTCCATCACTTCCAGTGCATCGTTTAGGGGGTAGACCTTATCTTGGGCAGCCAGTGCCCGGCAGATGTCACTTGTGCGATCATCCAGGATAACCACCAGTTTGTAGTATTGGGCTTTCGCTTTTTTGTAGCCTTGTAATCTACCGAACTCTCGTATTCTCAGTGCGGTATGCTCTGCCAGTCCCTGCCAGTAGTGGGAGGATCTGTTTGCCAGGTCATTGAACTGATCTTTGAGGGTATCGGCAAGCATCTCTTTGGTATAGCCCTGCTCGATGGCTTTGGAGAGGGTGTCTGCGAAGTTCTGCCTCACATCGGCTTCAAAGTGGTTCCCTATCCAGAACAACTGCTGCTTTTGAATGGTGGATGAGAGATGCTGATCGTCTATGCCCCAGAGCCCGATGCTGGTCTTGGTTGGAGCTTGCACTTGGGTGTCCCTCAGTCCGAGCCGCACACAACGGTCTATTATCGCCTTGGTGGGCTCATTGACCAGTGCTGCGAAGTCGTCTCCCAACTGGGCATTGATGATGCCCATAAGCTTATCTATGGAGTCCTTGTTGATCTTCTCTGTTCTTGGCATATCACTCAGCATCTGGATGGCTAATCGTGCAGCATCATTGATCTCGGTTTTCCAGGCATTGTTGAGGACCCGGTAATATTCAAGCATGAGCTGATCGTAGTAGTTCATCAGAAGCTGAATCTCCGGACCTTGACCCTGTTCCTGCCGATATCGTATTCCGAGAACCGTTCCAGACATCCTGCCAGTGCATCGCAGCCATCGATATAGCCATCAGGATAGGTGAGGAACTGGGAGATTAGTGTGGGCGTGTCTTGACCCTCAGGAAAGAGTATCTTGGCTGTCTCGATAATTGTCTCGGTTCTCTCGATGCGGAGGTTCTTGTTATCCTTGTTATCAATACGCTTGATTCTGTGGCTGATGGGAGGCAGATGGTTGTCTTGTGCCCACCGATCGAAGTCTGCCAGGATACGAGCTTGTCCATAGGTAGTTTCACAAGCTGCTCTGGCTTTGACTCTATATGTCCTATCCAACTCCTGATAGGCATCGTAGTAGTATCGGAAGAACTTGGTATTCTCAGTTTGACGTATCCAGACATGGATTACATAGAACCTGTTACCATCATAGCCAATGGAGATAACAGCTTTGTAACAGCCTTTCTCTCCCCAGGCAGGATCGGCATAGAGCCAGACCCGCTTCATCTGGGAAGGTTCCGGTAGTGTTCTATACTTGGTGAACCATTGGTTCTTGAAGATGTTCCCTTCGATTACAGGCTGGCCAAGCATCTCCCTCTGATAACCGGTATGACCGAACTTGGCTCGCAGGTTTGGCAAGGTACTGGTGGGATATTGCTCTTCCCAGATGGACTTGCCATGCATGTTTTCGAGAGAGAAGCGCAATATCGCCTTTTGGTGCGTCTTTAATGCAATCTGGTATGTTACGTCTAATTCTGGATTATCTGCCCGTAAATCGCCTAATATGAGCTCCTGAAACTGGCAGATGGAGTAATTGGGATGTACCAGGTTACCGAGCCAGATGATCTTGCCATTTCCCTCGGGTGAGAGAGCTCCGGCAAGCTCCTGAGAGATCTTCTCCATCCTTCGTTTACCGATGGACTGGTTTCCCATATTCTCTTCTTTGTCAATATCATCACAGACGATCAGCCCGGGGCGTTTAGCGGTCTTGGGATTGATAGTTCCTCTATGACTCTGCTTGATTGAACGTGCTCTGATCCTGGCTTTATTCTTGAGATAGAAGTCCAGATCAAAGGCATCCACTGGCTGCAGCTCTGGATAGTCCATCGTGAGCCGTTTATTGTTCTGCAATTCATGTAAGGTAAAGGCGGTGCGTTCCTGTGCCAGATCTACGTCTGCTGCAGTGTGAATCACGTAACGTTCGCCTTTGATGATTCTCCAGATAGGATAGACCACTCCCATGAGTACCGTTTTGCCCAGCCCACGAAAACCTGTGATGGCGATGATGCCTGAGCCCTTATCAGTCTCATCGAACATAGTCTCATGTGCTGGGCAAAAAGGTAGTGGGAAGATATG
>JAQUJJ010000231.1 GCA_028681035.1 Candidatus Cloacimonadota bacterium | reverse complement strand
GTACTCCCATTCTAATCTCCTTTTTGAGCTTATTCATTTTTAGACTTTCACTTCAAATATTTCATCCTCAGAGGAAGTGATCATGTAATGAAGCAAAAGGTGTTCTGGATAATCTGTCAAGCTTTTTATCGCGCATAGTCTCATGATCAGGATTAGGTTAGACAGCTATAAAGTCTCAGGTAATTGCAATGTGACAACGAAAACTGCAAATTGTGCAGACAAAACTGCAAACTGTCGCATCCTTATGCATCGTAGGGCATCCTTCACAAGACCATCTTAGAGAGTTTGTGACACGAAATCTGCAAATTAGATCACCGAAAATTGCAAATTATGACACGATATCTGCAGATGCAATGGAACTGGAGCTGGCAACATTGTGTTTGTTTACGGATATGCGATAACATAAACTCAATGCAATTGAATTGACCTCGAACACTTGCTCTTTTTCATCTGTTAATATTCAATAAATTAGTCGAATTCAATTTATGAAGATTAGGTCTGATAAAAGCAATTGACAATTAGCCTCACTCTGCAATTTCATCTCAGTACTGAGAATATATTTTAATGAGTCGGCTAAATTAGCAGAAGCTCAGTTAATAGAATACGAATCTCTATTATCATTATGGAGAGACGCTCTTGGTTTAGAGAGATTGAAAAATGGGACATTATGACCAAATACTTGAGTATATAAGTTACTTTGAAACAGAAAGTAACGAGTATGGCAAAGAGGTATTTACTTCAAATACTATGGCATACTGGGTATATGAGAATAAGCTTGAATCGTTTATGCGATGCATAAGCGAGTCAGACTTGATGAGAGTAGATTATTTGAGCTACATCGATGGACACAATATTGTGCATATAACGGAAAGAATCGAGAATGCAGATATCGAACTGCTAAAAGCTATGTTTACTTATTTTAATCGGCAGGAACGATTTCAAGAAGGGTTATGGGCAATGGCTGCAGAAAGGGGAATCTTTCTGAGGCTCTTGAAACGGCTCAAAGAAATAGTGAATCAAAGATCGAATGAGGAGATTGAGTGTCAGGTGTAAAATTGGGTTGGATTGACTTTTCCAAAGAACATCGTAACAAAGTAATCAGTGTAATGCATCTACTCACCGAGCCAGGAGCAGTGGATGAGCTCGGAATTGGTGTCGTTCGGGATGCTTTTTCTAATACATTTTTCCCCGGTACTTCTACTATCCAGACCAGAGCAAAGTACTTTTTCCTTGTGCCCTATCTTCTTTACGATCTTGAACGCCGGAAAATGAGTAAAGCAGATGATTTCATTAGTGCCCTACATAATCAAGAATCCGATCTGATACCAGTTTTGATGGCAAGTGGAGAAGATGGCATAATCGGTTCCTCTTCTGGCTCTGAGCTGAAGCGAAAGCCATCGGTTGTTTACTGGAATGGGATCAAGGCTTATGGCATATTTACCGGAGATAAAATGTCCATTTATGATTATGCCAAAGTCATATGTGCTATACAAACCAGAAAGCAGAAACTCAAAGACCAGGGTAGTATCAAGAACAAGGACGACGAGATTGATGGTGATGATAAAGATGCAGTTACCGGAGACCTCTTAGGTAGATTCTGGAGACTTCCGGACACTCCCGAAAACTGGAAAGCTAATTTGAGTATCAAACTCAGCGATCAAGAGGCGATATTTCTTAAGAACCAGATCGTATCTTCCTGTCCCAGATCATTGCTGAGTTACGTTCTTCAAGAAAATGCTACTGTGTTCTTAGCCATCCAAGAATTTGACCATATCGAAGGGATTCAGGATAAACTTCCCTTAGAGCTTAGGAATCAATACTTCCTGGCAAAGCAATTTGCAGATTTCATCTATGGCACACATCTGAGATACAATGTGATCCTATCGAAAGGAGAAAACATCAAAGTACTCGAGATGTGGGATACGTGGTATATTGGGATTAGAGAGCATGCAAGTATTGATTTGAGCATGATCTACCCCCTACTGAACAGAAACACAAATCTCAAAAGGTTTCTGGTTGAATGTAAACAAGCCATGCAGCAAGACGACATCGAAAGACTGGATCAACTTGTCATCAAAAGAGAAATTGATCTTAAAGGGAAGACCCGCTCCAAGCTGAATAACAAAGCAGATTTCGATTATAAGGGATGGGTAGGTATAAGCAAGCTACAATTCAGGCTTGCGAATGCTCAAAGACTGATAAAAGACATATTTGATGGGCTGGGAGAAACGAATGTTTAAACCAAGCAGTGACCGGTTAGATTACAGTCAGATACTTGCCCCACCTTCTGGATATGAAACAGCATTTGCGGTCGGAACAACATACTCACTTGACCTGGATGCTCTTATAGGTGCATGCATAGCCTTGGGTTTATCTGAAAGCACTGATAGTGCATTAAAAGATAACCCCCTCTACCTGCTCGAAGCATTGAGAAAAACTTCCAACAAATTGTTGCTCTTCTGTGAAGCTGGTCAGATCAAGGCACCCGGCCGATCAAATCAACTTCACATTCTTTTGGAAAAGATGGTGGTAGAAATTGCGCTGCAGAAAAAGAAGTCTTTCCATCCCAAACTATGGCTGATCAAATACGAAAACGCTATGAAAGATATCCTGTATCGCTGTGTAGTGCTTAGCCGGAATCTGACCTTTGATCGCAGTTGGGATATATCTGTTTGTATTGAAGGTAAGCCCATGGCCGACACTACCAGCAACAAAACCAAACCATTATCCGATTTTCTCATTGCTTTGGTTAAACTTGTCTATCGCTATGATATTGACCAGCTCAAGAGGAAATCGCTGTTAAGCCTTAGCAACGATATCCTGAATGTGGATTTTCAGCTTGATAGCAAAAGATTCACTGATTTTAGCTTCTGCCCGGTGGGAATAAATGGTTACGGTAAAGCGCAAAGCGGGCTATTCAAGTCTTACCACGAAATGCTGGCAATCTCCCCGTTTCTGAGTAAAGAACTTGTTTCTGATTTGAACTCTCTTGCCTTAACCAGCACTCAACCCAATACTCTAATCACTCGGGAAAATGAATTGGCAAAGCTCACCCCAGAAGCTGTTTCCAGATTTAATCTGTTTGTAATGAAGGAGATGGTCATTGATGGAGAAGAGAGCCTCAGTGATGACGATAATGAGGACAAACGCAGTCAGGATATTCATGCCAAGTTGTATCTTAAGACAAAGTACTCGGATAGCGAGCTTTTTATGGGCTCCCTGAATGCTACGAGCAGTGCCTTCAATGGGAATATTGAGTTTATGCTCAGGCTGGCTGGGAAAAGAAGAAATCTGAATGTCGAAGCCATCAAACAAGATATCTTCGGAGCTGATAACCGGAACAATCCTTTTGAACAAGTAGAGCTAAAAGACCATGTTGAAACGGACATAGAAGACAGTGAAAACCTGGATACGATTATCAAGGCAATCTGCAGGTTAAAAAGTGGTGCTAAAGTGTTTGAAGCCGATGATAAGTATTCGGTTGAGTTATCATTCTCTGGCTATATCCCAACAGATAATGTATTTATCTCCCCAATGCTGAAGCCTAATTTGGAACAGAGCCTTGATGCAGCAATCAGATTTGATAATCTTGACCTGCTTCAGTTGTCAGAGTTTTACATTATCCGTGTGGATGGCAAAGAAACCAGCCTCAGAAGAGTTATCAAGGTAAACACTGAGAATATGCCGGATAACCGAGAAAGCATGATAGCCAATAGCATTATCAAGGATAAAAAGGATTTCATCCAATACATCACCTTCATCCTGGGCGATGATTATCTGATCTCAATGCTTGAGAATACAAGTAACGCAAACTCATTCAATTTTGTCCGCCAAACTCCTGCTCCGGCTCTGTATGAGAAGATGCTCAAGGCAGCAGCGCATTCTCCTGCCAAGCTTGATGAGATAAAACAAATCCTGGAGCTTGTATCCGATGACAGTAAAATACCGGAAGGATTCAAAGAATTACATGATCTGTTTATAAAAGTGGTGAGGAATAATGCTGGAAAAGCTTAAAATTATTGAAACTACGGTACTTAATGGATTGAAGGACTTCCAACTGGCAACGGCCAAAAGAGTCTTTGAGCTATACAAACATGGGCAGAGAAGAGTCTTGGTGGCAGATGAAGTGGGCTTGGGTAAGACCCTAATCGCCAAAGGAGTAATAGCACAAACCGCAAGATATCATTATGGGGAACACAAAGATGGCTTGTTTAAGGTTGTGTATGTATGCTCTAATCAGGTGATAGCCAATCAGAATCTGAATAAACTAAAAATATGTGAAGATATTACTGTGGATGGAAGTTGAGTCCCAAATGTTGGTGTAAATTCCAACTCATTGTTACTGACGTTCTTTGAGAACATTTTAAGTCCTCACCTCTTACACTCTATCTAAGGTCAAACAACCAATCACACTATTTATCATCTC
>JAQUJJ010000067.1 GCA_028681035.1 Candidatus Cloacimonadota bacterium | reverse complement strand
TTTATTAAGATAGTTCAATGTCAGATTTTCTGGGAACATAGGGGTGCAAACAAACCAGTTAATGTTAGCTTATGATCGATGGTTAGAAATCTCTCTGAATATGCAATTTATGGCTGTGTGGACGCTTAAAACAACCTAAGGACGCATATTTTTCTTTCCTGATCTATTTCATTGGCGGTGCCATTTTGAAAACGGGGCCGCAGGAAGCCATGGAAATCTGAACCATGAAGAGCTATGCACGTACAGCCTTTTTTGCAGTATTTAAGCCACTGACGTGGCTGTAACTGCAATCAAGCAGCGCCTTGAACCCTCAGTGTAAGCCCAATGTGCACAATCCGCAAAATGAAAAGGCTTGACATAGATATGGTTTACACGATATAATTGCAGTGTTTTGCAGGCGCAACATCTCGAATTTTTGGGGGAATGCCTTAAAGGGGAATCAGCTCAATTCTGCATTGCTTCACGGGGCACGATTCTGCCTTCACTCAGTTCAATAATCTTAGTGGCAATCCCCAGAGTCTCTTGTTTGTGAGAAATCACTATTTTGAAAGTATCAGAAGGAAGATCCTTAATCGTTCTATGAATATAGTATTCACTTTCAGAATCGATATTGGAGGTAGGCTCATCGAAGATAATCAGTCTGGGCTTTTTGAGCAGGGCTCTGGCAATCGCCAGGCGCTGCTTTTGTCCAGCAGAGAGATTGATCCCGGATTTTCCCAGCATTGTGTTATATGCTTCCGGCATTTTCCCGATAAAGACGTCGGCATTGGCAAGCTTTGCTGCAGCATACACATCCTCAGGTGTAGCTTTTAGATTGCCGATCTGGATGTTCTCAAAGATGGAAGCATTGAACATCAAAGGTTCGTGTTCCAGGTAAGAGGTCTGCATTCTCAAGGATGCGATGTATTTGTCTTCAAGGATAGTATCATCATATGATATGGTGCCCTTGCTGGCTTTGTAAATCCCCAACAGGAGCATAGCCAGGGTTGTTTTACCAGAGCCAGACAAACCTTTCAGCACATAGATTTCTTTTGTCTGAAAACTGATGCTGAGATCATCCAGGATCATAGCGCCCGAGGGATATGCAAAGCTAAGCCCTTCCAGACTGATACATTGGCCAAAACTGAGAGCTTGAGAATGATTTGCGCTATACTCGACGGGCATCGAAAGCTGATCATTGATCCTGGTATAGAGAGGCATGTTTTTCTGAAACCCGATATAGCTTTGGATGATGGCCGAAGCCGGGGCACTGATCATTCTGAAATACGCCAGAAAAGCCACCAACCCACCAACCGTGAATTGGTCCCGCACTATCATCAGTCCACTAAGCAAAATAATGAGTGAAAGACAAAACTCATGCAGGGAATGGATGATAATGAGATTTCGGATCGATACCTTCATCAATCTGAGCAGAGAATGAAAGAAGCGGCGATAAGCCCGGATCATGTTACCTTGCAAATAATTGTAAAGATTGCAGAGCTTGCTGGTGAAGGTGGCGTGCACGCTTTCATGGATGCTCTCACAGTAATTTGTATAGTCTTCAACCTGCTGCAACTGGAGTTTCGCCAGAATCCGGCTCAAGTAGTGTGACACAAACACATTTATACCAATCAGCCCGATCACCAGTAAGGACAACGGCACACTGAGCGCGAAGATAAAGAAGAGCCCGATCACAATCATCAAGAGCTGAGCCACTATCCTGATCAAACTGGACATAAATGACTCCTGAATGAAGCCGGTGTCGTTGATCAGACGGTTATACAGATAGCTTTCTGAGTTTTGATAGAAGCTGGTCATGGGAATCCGGTTAATTACCGAAACCAGATCTCTTCTCATCTTAAACACAACCAGGGTGTTGATCTTGTTCAGGATATACTCCTGATAGTTACTGAAGAGTAAGCTGATCAGAGTTAGGATAAAATAGCTGATGACGACAACAAACAATAGCTTCACATCCTTATATCGCAGCACATTATCAATGAGATATTTGTTCAGATAGGGCAAGAACATTTGGATAATGGTTACAAAAAGCAGAATTGTCACTACCAGAAGCAGGCTTCTCCGATAGCGGAAGAAATAACGGACTAATATGCTCTTGATCAGTATCAGGTCAGATCTTGTCATTCTCCGCAGAACCCTTTCTTTTGTTAAGCTCGGTTACAAACTTACCCATTTTGCATGTGTAAGGATTCAGCTTTTCAGCGTTACCAGTGAAAATTAAGTTGTAAGCCATGCAACGAACACAATTAGTTCGGCATTCACAGCTTCGGCACTCAGCAAAAACATCACTGCTATTAATCTCTCGTAATCGATCCAGCTCCGGATTGTCAAACCAAATGCTTTCGATATCTCTATGATGCAAGTTTCCGATTGGAATCGGATAGTTGTAACAAGGGTATACGTTCCCAATAATATCTATGCAAATGAAGTTATGGCCGATAACACACTGATCATCCCTATTGGGATCAACTTCCTTGGCTTTACCGGGTACATATATCTCGTTCAAAAATTCGTCGCCAATATCGAGAGCAAAATCTGACGAAGCATCATTGGGAAGATGCTTTCGGGGCGGTGATATCTGGAAATTATAGTTCATAGAAAAGTCTTTCTCTAGAGACTTGAAGAATTGGAACGATGCCCGATTGATCTTAGTAATCGGACATGATAGACTAAAGGATAACCCATTATCTTTTAGCAGTCTCATCGCTTTCCAAACATCATCAAAGGCATCAACCCCTGTAAAAACCGGATAGTCCTCTTTGGTACCATATAGCCCAATTTGGATTCCCCCATATCGTATCAGCTTCAGTACATCAATATTGCTTTGTGTAATCAAGGACGCATTGGTAAAGATACGCATCTTAAAACCATAATCAGCAGTCAGCATAAGGATATCATTGATGTCTGACCGCAGGAATGGTTCTCCTCCGCTAAAAGTCACTTCGGATATACCAATATCCTCAAATTCATCAAAGATCCTTCTATAATCGCTGATTGTAAGCATCTTTTTTACATCATAGGGAACACTTCCACCCCTAACACAGTATTTACAATCAAAATTACACAGAGATTCAATCTCCATCTGCACATGATTTGGTCTATGTGTATCATAAGCATCCCGTACTAGTTGATTGTACAACTCATCATTCTTATCAAACTCTCTGTCATCCTCATCTGAGTCATCCGCATGGGTGTTGTCTTGTTCATGTTTGCCACTTGAAAGAAACCTTATCGAACTAAGAAAATTGACAAATTGTTTATATTCTGGATCCTCAACCAGATTCTCAAGTTCATCAAGCGATGTAAGCTCCTTAGGGTCGTTCTGACGATAGTATTCACGAATGAGCTTCAAGAAATGAAAACCTTTTGCGCTGACGAGATATCTGTGACCATTGTGGTGCTCGACAATCATCCAGTCTTTCATCTTGTAGTAATAGTATTGGTTCGAAAACATCAAAAATCTCCTTATCATTCTAAGACTATTCTTAGCGAGTTCATTATTTGTGCTGATAGCACATAAGTAATATATTCAGAGGGAAAGAGAATGAGTTTTTTGTGTTACAATTTAATTGCTGGTCTTACCAGCGCATCGCACAAATCTTAATTTGCCTTACTTAGGGTCGGGTAGCTTGCAAATTTCAGTGCGCTCAGGTTTCGGCAACTGGCATGGTTCAATCATTGGACTCACCTCGAAGCAGTGGCCTGGGATCATAGGTAACTTGCTACCATCATAGCTGTTTACTGCAGGTTCGATGACGAATATTTCTAGTTTATCCATGTTATCTCCTTTTTCTCTTTTCCCTCTGTGGACTCAGATAAAAACATTGAGAATTTCTGTCAAGTTATTTAAATCTAAATTCCCTCATTTTTTTCAGAACCTAATTTTGATCCGCTCTCGATCACGTCTTTCCTGTATATTTGGCCTTCGTTTGTATTGGACAACCAGCGTGATGCAGATAGCGACAACCTCGGCTATTCTGTAGTAAACGAACTCCTTGGGCTTGTACCTGTCTAATTTGATGTACTGGATGATCTTTGGAAAGCCGGCTGCCAGGATATGGATATGATTTTTACATTTATAGATAAAGAAGAGAGCCAGAGCCATAAAAGCATTGAGATTCTTCAGGCCTTGATAGCTAGTCAAACGCATACTTTCCCATCTCATGCTCTGCTTCATTTGGCGATGCACCTCCTCAATAGACCAGCGTTTTTTATAAGTATCAATGGCTTTCGCAATGAGTTCTTGCTCAGGCATATTGGGGTCATCAAAGTCACACAAAAGATAGAAGTCCTTGCCTCTTTGGGCACCTCTTTTATACTTACGAGCTACAATCAGACTGAGCTCCACGCTGTTTGAATGCTTGCTCGGGTGACCATCTGTTCGCACTGTGATTCTGCGGGTTGCACAGTGGAAGGTTTCGCCAGCCTTAAAGCCGGCGAACCGATACTTAAAGCGCATATCCTCAACCACTTTCTTGAAATTGGTTTCTACCAAACCTTCTTTAACAGCTCTGGTCCCCATGCCACGTATAACAAAAGATACAGCATTATCTTTGGCACTCTTGCAAACCGAGTGGGCAGGTCATTGCTTGTAGCGCCCATGGCGCATAAGATCTGCTCAAGATGCCGTGGAGATAAGAGCATTTTATCCTGCTATCTCCACGGTATGCCTGCTGCAACAAAAAATATAGGGCGGTACCCGGGAGAAAGATATCCAAGCTTCTCTTGCTACCATCCTGCGGCTACTTTGGACTCAAAGTCTGACAATAATTTCGATACTGGTGTAGGGTGCATTACCCACTCGGTTTGAAAGAGTGCCTTATCTTTGAGAAAGCCGATCAGTTTGCGGTCGTCATATCCCCGGTCGAAAACATATATACCCTTGTTACGAAAGGCTATTTGTTGATCTATAATCTTATCCTGGAGTACCTGCTTTGCAGAATCCAACTCCATTTTGGGTGAGAACAGAATACTGCTGGCAGGCAGCAAGTTATAACCATCCTGCCGGGCAGTCAAAGCTACTACATTTAGCAGAAGATAACCATTAGCTTGTTCGGATTTACTGCCGTTATGAACCATCTGGCAGCCTTCCATCTTTGTGGCATAGGGCTTTTCAATATCGCTCTCATCCACAATGAACAAGGTGTCTTACTTAACCATTGGTTTGAGCATATCCATGAGCTTGTGATCAATGTGCTCGGCAATACCTTCTCTGCGCAGATTGCGGTATAGCCGCTCGCTGGTCTTCTTCGTACTAGTTTTATCCTGCAACAGTTTAGCTATATTGTGAATGGACGGGGACCCGGTTGCACAGATGCCGAATAAAGTATCTTTGTAGAATTTCTGTACTGGCTTTGAGCATCCTTCACTTGCCCTTTTGCTAAAACCAGATAATTGTGCTTGCACAAAATCGCGGGTTGTATTTTGTTCGTTCCACATGGTGACGTTCTCCTTATCTTATGCCGTAATGAGATCAATAAGTGAGACGTCGCCATTTTTGTAAAGTCTTTTTTTGCAGTTTATTAAGATAGTTCAATGTCAGATTTTCTGGGAACATAGGGGTGCAAACAAACCAGTTAATGTTAGCTTATGATCGATGGTTAGAAATCTCTCTGAATATGCAATTTATGGCTGTGTGGACGCTTAAAACAACCTAAGGACGCATATTTTTCTTTCCTGATCTATTTCATTGGCGGTGCCATTTTGAAAACGGGGCCGCAGGAAGCCATGGAAATCTGAACCATGAAGAGCTATGCACGTACAGCCTTTTTTGCAGTATTTAAGCCACTGACGTGGCTGTAACTGCAATCAAGCAGCGCCTTGAACCCTCAGTGTAAGCCCAATGTGCACAATCCGCAAAATGAAAAGGCTGGACATAGATATGGTTTACACGATATAATTGCAGTGTTTTGCAGGCGCAACATCTCGAATTTTTGGGGGAATGCCTTGAATTCTAACAGGAATTTACCCATTTTTATTGGACCTGATTTTGATCTGATCCTAGCGACGCCGTTCCTCTTTACTTGGCCTTGTTTTCTACTGCACAAAAGCTCAACGAAAATAGTGAAAATCTTGGCTATCTTATAGTAAATAATCTCTTAACCCTGCATATGTCAGATTTAATGTAAAAAATGATATTGGAGAAGCCGGTTGCCAAGATATAGATATAGTCCTTACATTAGTAGACAAAGTATAGAGCCTAAGCGTCAAGGGCATTGAGATTTCTCACACCCAAATAACCGACCAAGCTCATGCTCAACTTGATTTGGCGATGTGTCTTCTCAATGGCTCAATGTTTTAGATAAATATCGATGGTGGTTATGATAATTTCTGCTTCAGCCATATTTCAGATCATAAATATCATAAAGCACGTAAAAGTCTCTGCCTTGAGCGCCTCTTTACCCGTTAAACAAGCTAATCATTCAGAGTAAGGATGACAGAGAGAAGAAATAAGGAAAAAATGAGAAGATGCCTGCAGGTAACGAAAGCTTGACTAAATTATGCTTGCGTCAATGCTTGGTTCATGAAGCTTGAGAATTACTATAGTGATAAGACCTGTGATTACAAGTACTAGTAAAATATGGAGGAAACATGTCAAATAAAATGAATGCCCAAGTAACATGCAAGTGTGGCCATATGTATGATGTGGTCGTGTATGGATCTATTTGGGGTGAATACCCAGAGAATAGAGAGATGGTGATGCAAGACAAAATCAACGTCTTTACTTGCCCTAAATGCAATTTTAAATTCAAATCAGAAACATCCATTATGTACACTAATTCTCCTATGAATTTTGCTGTTTGGTGGGAGCCAGTTTATAGCCCCGATATTGATAAAAGCATAGAAATGATTAAGGCTATGGGTGGCACTGGATATTTAACTGAAGCACCACGAATAAGGGACTGGGAAGAGTTTAAGCAGACAATCATCAAGTATGAAACAGGAGAAATTAAGGCTACTCCCCTTGAAGAAACAGAGGCATTTAAAAATTTTATGAAAAAAATTAATAAGTAGCAGTCATGTTTCCAAGATTGGTGTAAACTCCAACCCATTGTTAATCAGCTCTTTTAGCGTCCTTTCTTCATTCCGTTGTTCTTGGCTTAGGTGTCTATTATTTAGGATGCCATTGCCTCAGCCATTCCTGTATCCGTGCCACCACACTCGGCAAATCGTCTCTGATCTCATATACCCAGAATCTCATAACATCCGTTGGTTACGTTTTTGGTCTCTCCTGCAGAGTTCTCCGTTCCAGTTGCGGTGATAATGCTCTCCATTAACTTCGATATCCAGTTTGTAGTCATCCAAATAAATAGAGCACAATCAAGGATGTACCTGTCCACTACATACTAAGGAATAGCTTTGATGCCGGAACTAAATCAAATTTTATACAGAATCTTTTCCCAATCACATACTATTGAAATATTCAAAACCATGAAAGGATATGGTCATTAAACATACTCTTGAATATAGTAGAATCAGCATTCCACGCTCTCAAATCCGATTTGAGCTTAGGCCAGTATATCACCAAAAGAGATCCGGGATAAAGCCCATCTCTTTATCGCTGTTCTGGCCTATCACTTCGTGGCTAAGATTCTACATAGACTAAGCGAGAGTGAGATCGCCCTATCCTAGAGCAGCTTGCGTAAAATGATGCTTGATCAACAGATTATGCTTACAAGTAAGCACAGCAAGGATGGCAAAATCATAATAATCCTTGATACCAGTGTACCTGAAGAAACCCGCAAAAAGATCTACAAAGCTCAAAATCTAAGCCATAACCCAATCAAGAGAAAAGCCGTAAAACGTCAACTCGTGTATTGACTGTAAAACAGCTAAGTACTTACATTGAATATTCATAACTTCTTTAAATGGCAAAAATTGATTAAGCTTTAGCTCTCTTCAAATAATTATAGTACGTACCTCTGCTAATTTGAAACTGGTTGCAGATTTCGTCCACTGAAATGGTATTGTCCCTGGATAAACTGTGGAGAATTTGCACCTGCCCATCATCGAGTTTATTCTTCCTCCCCCCCACCTTCCCTCTTGCTCTTGCAGCAGCGAGTCCAGCAAGCGACCTCTCCCTTATCGACGCCCGTTCAAACTCAGCTATGGCACCAAATATCGCAAATGTGAGCTTTCCAGCCGGTGTTGAAGTATTTACTGAGTCTTGAATAGATATTAGCTCTACACCTATATTGTCCAAATGCGTCACAATATCTATGAGATGGCGTAGACTTCTTCCTAATCTATCCAATTTCCAGATGGCTAGTGTGTCTCCTTTCCTTAACTGCTCCATAAGTCGATTAAGCTCAGGGCGATCACGCACACTTCCGCTCATTTTCTCCTCGAATATTTTCTCTACCCCAGCTTTGTTGAGGGCATCACGTTGCAGATCCAAGTTTTGATCCTGAGTACTCACTCTCGCATAGCCAAATATCATTTTAACTCCTCAATTATGTTGTCCTCTATATTATAATAACTCTGCGTTAAAAAGCAAATATTATATTATGATAACTAAACAGAGTTGTTAGACAAAATCACATCAAATAAGGGCAAAATATAGCTATTTTGGTCTCTGTGGCTAGGTGAGGAACGATGTTCAATAACCTATGGTTTGTTATGCGCTACTTTTGTAATGCTGGGAATGGATGTATAATTATAATAAACAATTCTTCGTTAAATGTGAGGGATTTGTTATCATAGCGTTCATAGGGTTTCTTCTCTCAGTAGAAATCCGATTATCGAGCCATTTTCAAACAGGAAGTTCAAGATGCAGACAACTTTATTTTTCAATAACCTATCTCTTTTTACGCGTTGCCTATTTAAAAGGATGAAGCGTCTTATAAATATCTCAATGTACTCGATCGTATATCGTTCAAGCCTATTGTATTTGTGTGCAATAATCATACTACTTAACCAGGTTACACCCTCCGATTGAAACTGGCTCCCAACCTCATTCAGAACCTTTGAGATGGAGTAAAGAACAACAGATGCGTGTCCCATTTTACTCACAACTCTATCATAAAATGGAACCGCTTTCTCTCTAATCGAATGCCGTTTGGCCGCATCTTGATTCCAATATGGATGTGCCAGCAAATAATACTTAAGCGTCTCACCTGCATTTCGGTTGTTGTCTATATTGCCAATAAGATCAGATATTTTTTCAAAGAATAGATCCCACACATACCAGAAATTCTCATAACGTAGAGCACTGCCCTTAATTGTGATGAATTCACTAAAAATAAGATTACTATTCTCAGAAAACTGAAAGTAATCTATGAAGGGAGTTATGTACCGTTTAGCATCGGCTTGGCCTGCAGATAGAACCATCGGGCAGATTTTATTTACCAATCTATGAACACGAATATGGTCGTCTCGATTTCTATCATCATAGAACCGCTTTGCTAGGATAGTTAGTACAGAGACAAAAAACTGTTTCATTCCCACGTCTATCATCTTAGAGGGTAATAACTCGACTGCTGTTATAAGGGTTCTGAGGTTACAGCTTTCAACATCAATATCCTCGAAGGAAAGGTCATTTCGCTCAAATCTTGATAGAAGCACAACGTCTTGATCCAAGAACTCAACCATACTAATATATCTGGAATCATACTGTCCCGTCGGGACGCTTTCGCTGTATGCTTTATCTCTATATTTTTGATAGCCATCATCAAGGATGATATAACCTATCAATATGGACTTTGCATCTTCAGGGCTTATACTCCATAGCTGATCCTCTACGCATTGTTTAACAAACTTTGTTGCAATGCTCTCATGTAACAAAAGTCTCAAGATAATGGATTTAATACTGTTACGCAAATCAGGATAGAGCTTCATGATTATAGGAAGCGTGCTTATCGCCGGTTCCGAACCATCGTAGAATTGGTGATTGATCCTTCCATCAACCAATGCTGACACATACGACAAAGTCACGTCTCTGCAGAACTCAATATCATTTGTATCAAGTAAGTCAAAAAAATCTCGTAGAGAAACAGCACATACATATGCCGGGGTATTCTTGTAAAACAGGGTAAAAGTATCATCACAACCATTATTTAGCTCTGCTACAACCGCTTTTGTTTCACTTATGACCAAATTTACATCATTGTTGAATTGCTCGTACTTTGAAAATCTGTTCTGATCATCTCTGAATCTGCTTTCCGCCCACGTCTTTAGTGACATATACCTGTTCTGATCATTCAATTTGGAGAGAATTTCATCGTTATGTTCTTTTAGTTTTGGATCTATTGTAGGATTTAGTGAAATTACCGTCCTATTACCATCTTGAGACTCAATTTTTACCTCCATTCTCCTGGAATCCATGCGAGCCAGATAGGTCCTCCAGGTTCTGTCAAACTCATCCTGATCTTGTTCAGGAGGCAGTTTATCATAGTGTTCATCAAGAATCCCCCACACAATCTCTCTCCTCTGTTCAAAAATAGCCTCGTCACCATAGTTAATTAGCTGATAATTCAAAGCAATATGTTCAAGACTCTGTTTTCTAAATTCATCTTTACATGTTTTCATTCGTTCATCTCGCAAATAGTCTTTTCCATCGGTTTCGTATCCACTAGAGTACAAACTCACTGTCGTCTGATCTGCCACAAATCTACGTGTATCATAAATAAACAACTGCGGTATACGAAATAGCAAAACTGCTAAGTCAAATGTCTTATTTGGATAGGCAAGGATTATGCTTACAACAACAGAAGTAATTGAAGTTGATTTTGATTTCTTCAGAAGGTCAAAACAAATTCCCTCAATTGCTTTGCCATCATCTACCTCAGCCAATTCTAATAAACATTTCTCTAGCGCCATATGTATGGATTGCAAAATATTAGGACCGCCATTTATTCCTCGATACAAATTCCATAGTAAGCCATCAATGTGCTGTTTAAACTCTATGCCTTCTATCGATAGCTTTAAAACCTCAACATATTTCCCCCTTTCTGATTTAGAATATGTCTCAACTGAATGGTTTATCAATTTGATGATGAAGTCTATTGTCCTAATAGGGTGGCACCTAAGCATATAGTAAACTGGTGTTTGAAAGGCGCTTTCGGGATGGTAATTATGTTCACAGAAACCTGATAAACCAAAGTCGCGTTCAATATCATAACCTTTATATCCGTAGTAATCTTCTTCATCTTTTGGCTGCGATATCCAATAGAGCCAAGCTAGTTTTTCTACATAAGATGGCAGAGCCTTGACGACTTCTACTGAGTCAATCAGAGATGTTAATAACTTCTCTACAAGTTTGTCTCTTCGATATTTTTGAGAATTAAGCAACGATCCGAAATAATCCGTTAATTCATCCGTTAACTCACCGACACTATGTAATATCACACTTATTAATTGATCTTCAATATCTTTAAAACTATATCCCGGGAACTCATCAGATATCACTTCTTTGTATTTATGTAGTGCAATCTTACCAGCATATCTTGTCGTTCTTCCTTTTTTATATTTATTTGTCCAATCAAGTAAAAGAGGAATGATTATCCTCCAATTTTTCACCGATTTTCTATACTTGTATATACAGTTTATTATAAAATCCCAGCCTTGTCCTTTCGGCCGAGTAAACAAATATTTAAGAGATGCTTCGCTTGATTCGCTTAATTGTAATCCTATATACAAATTGTTGTCAAACTCTTTGCATGCGGTTCTAAGAAGAAAGACTAGCCTGTACAATAATTCGTAATCGTTCTCTATGATCTTTGATTCAATGAGCGGTAAGATTTCATTGGCCTTTTTAGAGGTTAATATCGATATTAGAGTCTCATCACGCCAATGTGATGAAATCGAGCTTTGTGATACTGCTGCGTTTATTAATAATCGTATTTGCCCAGGCTCAGATTCTATCTTTTCCAGTAGCCATGCTCTGTAAGCTCTTCTTATCGTTAGGGAACTTCCTATACTCTCAAAGAAACCGCCATAACTAAGTTTGATTGCATATTTTTTCTCAAGAAGTTTTCGTAGAGCTATCTCTTCTATAACGTCATGAGCTATGAAATAACATGATATTTGCTCATCAAAGCCCAATACATCATCAGAATATAGTGATTCTAGTGCCGTGTTGTCATACATGTTTTGATCAATATAAAAACATCCACTATCGGCTTTATGCCCTACTATTTTAAGCATGCATTCTGATCGGCGGATTTGGATATTTTTCTTTGTGTGCTGCGAACCCATAATTCTTATTCGCCAAATCTCTTCAAAAAATCCTTTATAATCTTGATCAAATCCGATATCTTGATAATAGTCCAAATAAACCTGTAGATAGTATGGAGTGCATATCAGATCAAATAGTCTTTCGCTGGATGGTAACGTAAAACCATATTCATTAGCAATTCTCTGCAACTCACCTATAACCAACAACGGTATATCAATTTTAAACGGATTGCTTTTGAAACGTTGATTCAGTATATACACAAGATCTGGATAATACCCACTTCTTGTTGTAAAGACAACGCTCCATTTAGATATTAACACTGCTTCTAAAAACTCATAAAAGGGGGATAGATCATCAATATCAGAAAGTTTTTCGGCAGAATCAATGATTACTAAGCATTGTACATTATGGTGCTCTTGTAGAAAATCATGAAGATTAACTTTGCCCCACTGACTGAAGAACTCGTTAATAGACCTAACACTGAATTCGTTGGCTTTAAATACATATGCATTATGATAATGGTTTGAAGAAAGCAGTTCTTTCACAATAGCAGTTTTCCCTGATCCACCTTCACCGCTAAGGATAAGTACCGAGCCCACCTTTATTTCATTTTCAATTATACTGATTGTGGTCGATCTATCAAGCTTTATGACTCTACCAGAATACTCAATCTGTGTTTTTATGGGACTCAAAATTGATTCTTTATGCTGTCGGATGCTCAATATCGCATTAACAAGTCCTGGGTTGACATCAAAGAAGTATTCGGCAATGGATAGATGGCTATCAAGTCGTAGTTGTGCTTGAAAATGGCTCGGTGCCTTCCAAACGATTTTTATCCCTAATCCCATAGCGTGATCTTCGATTTTTGTTTTGTATTTGGGATTTTTGATACCCCTGAGACTGCTTTCCGAGAAATCTCGATTGAGATAGTAATAAATCGTGTCCAAGGTTGGATTCTCTCTTTTTGCCCTACTTATCCCATCGATTATTACACTTTTGTTTTCGCTAACTCTAGTGTCAAAGAACTTTGCCTGAAAGCCTATACGTTTTCCATTTTGTTCAATCGGTTCTTTCTCGATCCCAGCTTGATTCATGAAGCCAAAAATGCCAAAGTCTCGTCCATGCTCTCTACAGAATAATAGATAGCTCATTTCTTCGAATTTTTCCTGCTCTCTTCCGTTGAACTTAACTCTGAACGCATTCCAGTTAATGTCGATGATTTTACTCATCCCACTTCCCCTTCACTATGATATCCTTTCGGTTAACTCATTGATTAATAGTCCATATTGACTATCTACCATGTCATATGTTAATCATCTCTGACGAATTAATTATAACTTGTTCTGCCATAAACTGAAGTAGCGGTAACTCGGGCAAGAGCTGTTTGTCATCATGAAATGGTGTATACTTAGATTTTTCACCATCTTTACTATGTACCAAACTATTCCTTGTTTTGTAAACTCTTTTTGCTATCTGAGCAAATACTTTTTCTTTATCAATATCATCGAAATCTATAGTATCGCCCTCTGAAAAAGTAACCTTGTTCATTTTGTAGTAGTCCGTTTGGCCTGATCTAAATGATTCAAGATCAGTTTTCAGAGTGTCAATGATAACAAATTTCTCCAGAGTAAGTTTTAATGCTATTTGCTCATTAAAGCTTTGGTTCTCACCACGTAATTGAACTGCTTTAGACACCTTTTTTATAATTCCAGCAATGTCTTTTTTCCTATTATAAGAGAAACTTGGGGAAGTCAACTCTTTCTTTACATTCTCAATTAGATCATCATTGAAAACAGACTCAAAATAATGTTCAAATATATGATAAAAAGAGAGATAATTTAAAAATGGTATCTCTGATGAAAGTGCCATTTGGTAATGGTATACTAAATCATTTGGATACGTTCTTCTTGGAGGATCTAATTCATTCATATCGACTCTTCGCATACGTCCAGATATCCGTCTCCTAAATAACTCATCGAGCGTTTTTATCGGGATTATTACAATAGTTGAGTTGTAGCTAATCTGGAATATATATGATGTTACTAAATGGTGGAAGTTATTCAATTTCATCGATTTATTTGACGTTATTCCTAGCGATAAGCATCGGAATATTGTGTGATAAATGTAGTCCTCCAACTTTATAGACTTCTCTCCCGACTCATCAACAATACGCCTAATAAGTGCTCTAGGATAGGAGCTTCTGTAATCATTAAGTAATCCTAAAGCATTCGCTTTATGAAGTATTTTAATGGCATATGCTAGCGACGGTTTACCTAAAACATATACGATTCCATTATCTAAGTCTTCAAGTGGTTCAAGCCTTACAATTCGCCTTGCTATGGGGGAAAACCTATTCTCTGTCCTACAGAGAATTTCATAACAGTCTCTATTATACAAACCGTTATCGTCCTCTTCAGAAGATTGGTTTATAGTATCAACAGCACAATTCAAATCATCAATATCAAGAACAACCTCAAATTCTCCCTCAAATCCCATTGGAGTAATTTTTACAATAGACTCATCGCGTGCACTCACTTCACCAACAATACAAGAGAGCAATGAAAGGACTTCCTCATTTGTTAACGCGTTTCGCATGAATTTTCTCCTTCAGTTTGAACAATGTCTTACATAATCGTATCTTTCTAATCTACATAATTTTGTCAATGAAGATTATGACATGATGCTTATTGTCAATCAGATCCATGCTTTCTGTGGTTTACGCATTTCTGTTTAAAAAATGCGGACTACCTATCTGCAAGGTTTCTCATTCATAATGTGGGCACATAATACCCTTCACTTTTCTGAACGACACCCGTTGAAATCAGTGCTTTTAGATAGACAAATACCCACTTATAAGTAACGGCATTGAGTGCAATAGTTTATGTCCTTTATTTTCCCCATTAGTTCCCGTTTTTTATATTATTTATAAAAGCGAAGCGGTGTTTGCACTTCTGGCATTCACGAGTGGGGTCATTATCCGATACGCAGCAGCCACCAAGTACGATCTTGCCATTCTCGCTATCTTCCATCATTTCAATACCTGGGTACCCATACTCTATGGGTAGCACATCTTTTGAGCTGCAGCGTGGACATACTTGCCTTTGCATCAACATACCTCCATCAGGACTTTCATAGGTCTCTTTTACCAACTCCATTTTTTAGCTTACGCTTCTGATACTTCCAAACAAGTTTTTCTTAAAGGATAGCAAGCAAGGCTTTATGTCAAGAAGAAAACCAAAAACACCTTGGTTTGCTATACACTGAAGGGTTATTTAAAGGTTATGCTTGTTGTTAATCGCAACTATTTATCTGGTTTTGGACTGAAAGACCAGCATTGCCATTCCTGATTTACATAAATCATATCTAGTTGATATATTTTTGCCAACTCTGGATTTCTCTTTATATACTTAGTTGCATTTTCCGAATCTATATTTACTGCAATTGAAGCTTTTGCGGAATCTTGAGAAATCCTTTCAAAATCGGTCATTGTTAGATATAAGCGGGGCTGCTCCTGAACCCATGACATCATATAATAAGCCTGAAAACAACTGGCTAAAAAATAAATGCACAATGTAGAACAATACTCTTCTATTGTCTCTTCATCATCTTTATTGAATGCATTGATGACCTGTTGAGCAACCCATTTTGGGTTTTGTTTGTCGACGACCAATGATTCCCAAGCTTTGGCACCAATATCTTTCGCCTCCGATAATGATCCTACTTTAATATAGACAATGTAGCCAGCAAGTACTAATACAGTCACCAGTAGCACAACCGTAAGCCAGTTAAACAGATGCTTTCTATTCTTAGGTCTGATATCATAGACAGTCATAGTCTATCCCAACAAGTTGAGCCTTAAATACTCGTGCAAATTCCAAATCATTGTCTCTCAGGTTAATTGATAACATTTTGTTATCCTCACTTATCACATTCTATCTAAGGTCCTACGACCAACTACACATATTATCACATCATCATTTCAGTCAAGCCATATATTTGACACTTCTCAACCGGTTAAAACGGCATAATTTACAAACCCAAACATCTGATTTCTGGCAGCCGCTCATAACACGATCTAATGTACTGCATACAGGAACCTTACCCAATTATTTTACTTGCTTTTTAGACATAATCGATTATTATATGTATACGCATCATAAAAAATTGTGATAACGTAAAAAGGGGAATTATCCATTTTCATAAGTGGATATAATCAATTCATAAAGCGTCTGACCATACATTCAAATCAAAAATCAAAAAAACTAGGGAGCGTCCCATTATGAAGAATTTCGAGAAGATACTGTCCAGATACACAGGCGAAGATCAGAAAGTGCTTTTTTACCCAAGTTGCGGTAATTACAATATACTACCAGAAATTTTCCAACTTGATTATGACCTATTTGTACTTTGTGATTTTGGGAAAAAGGATGGTGATTGGGCATTTGCAGATTTCTTTAAAGGACACCCTGAAATGCAAGATGATTACAAGGCACTTTTGCGACACTATAAAGCACCATCAGAAACTGAACGGTTTAGATTTTGGGACCATTTCCGATCTCAACTTCCGCCAGCTACCTATAAGTATAATGATAATGGTTATCCTAAAATCAAGTACGCAGATCAGCACTTAATATTCTTCCAGATCAACAACAAGCACGTAGCCCTATTTCTGTGGGACAATAATATAACATTAGCGATGTTACAGACCTTGGGCGTTAAGATTAGCTGCTTGGTGACGGTAAATTGTGGATGTGAGGAAGGCCACGCCTATTTTTGCAATAATAATCAGAAGTGGCTCAGACGTGTATTTAGTAATATGCACCATAGCGGAATTATGCATATTACCGATCATTTCAACAACAGCAGTAATAGATATACTTTAAACGCACCGGAATGGTTACTTTCAGAATTTTCAGCAACAAGAATAGACCAGAAAGAATGGGCGGCTGAGAACAAAATAACAAGAAGTCCCTTCCCCACTCTGTTCACTAAAGACGATGAGCTGTTCATTTTTAAAATCGAGTCCCATAAACAACCGGTTATTTCAAGTTAAACCAATTTAATTGCTCACACATAACATTCTTGTGATGAACGTTGGGTAATCAGTCCCAATTTTTAATTCATAACTAACTACCCGCAATGGGGGATTTATGCGTAAAATCAGCTTGGTCGACCAGCTTGAGAAAATTCTACTCATAGAAGCCACATCTAAGCATAACAATCAAAAAACTGAGCTTGATGAGGACATTGAGCGCATCCTCTCCCTTGATGATTTTCCAGATGAAAGCGAAAATAAAAAAGCTGAAAATAGAGAAAGCGTGGAATATACTAACTTGCTTAGAAAAACGGTGAAAGTCTTTGCTGAGCATCCTGAAACAGCATTTTTTAACCTAGGAGAAGCAGATATAAAGTTATTGGCTAAGGCATATCAAAGAATATCTAACGATCTTGATATGAGCTTCAATGCTAGAAGCTTAATCAAATATGCGAGGATACAAAATTCTTCATTCAAAGTGAAAATAGCGTATTGTACGAGTCTTCTTGATAGAAACGTATTCATTGTTACAAGGAGCTATGACTGCTACAGAAAAAAAATTGAATCCCTTTTAGATAGCCATTTTGAACTTAATACATACCTTCTAAACATTCTAATGGGTTTCAATTATAAGTTAGAATTGATTGCATTGTTAGAAACAAAAATAGAGCAAACAGATAAACCACTGGAAATCATATGGGACTATTTTGATAAGTTTATGGATTATTCTGGAATTGAATATACCAACCTTCGTGAGAAATATCACTACTTCGGTCACATATTTCTTCAATTCACGGAGATTCTTTGGAATAAAGTGAGCCAGCTACCAGATGGACACAAGATAAAAATGCTTGCCGATGATTTTGAATTGGATCAATTTCCTTTTACGATATCACTGCTTACATATTATTATTCCAATTACAAAAATGAGCCAATCAGCATATTGCAAATTGCTAACTTACTGTCGACAAGTATCCAAAGTTTCGATGACAATTTCACATATCTAAATGGTAATGGCAAGTTGTTTGAACAATGTCTAATCAAGAAAACTGAGCAAACAGGATCTGAAAACTGGGATTTGGAGCTTTCTGGCAAACTTTTGCAGAGAATGAATGAACTGACCAAGAACAAAGACAATGGCGAGAGTATTGAAATCTACATTAAAAATAACGAGAGCAACTTAAAAATTCTCCACACTGACCAAACAATAGACCAACTCATACTTCATAAGGATGAGATGAGAACGATAAGCACCATAATCGAACGACTAAAGAATCCTGTGATATATAATTTATCAAAATGGGGACTGGTCACATCATCACTTTCAAGTGACACGGCATCACTAAATTCCTGTATAATATTACTTCACGGATATCCTGGCACCGGTAATGTCGATGGCAGTTAAAAGTGCACCAGTTTCGGAAGTTTAGATTGCACCAGTTTGTGTAATAATAAACTTAGCCTTTTGATAGAGATATCAGGAGGTGAAATGAAAGGAGCCGATGTGTACAATG
>JAQUJJ010000066.1 GCA_028681035.1 Candidatus Cloacimonadota bacterium | reverse complement strand
AGGTCATACAACAGAATACTCTTTTTGTCATCTCATCATTCCAGTCAAGCACTTTTTCAAACAAGCTATCATAATCGTAACGGGCTGGATCCTGTCGTATAAATGCTCCTTTGTGTAATAGGGTGGGTCGAGGTAGAAGAAGGTATTGGGGGTATCAAAACGGGCAATGAGTTTCGCAAAGTCCTGCTTTTCAATGATCACCTGTTTGAGACGTTCCGAGGCTGCCTTCACTTTCTCAAGATTCCGCAGTGGCATGTATTTGTAACCCTGCATGATGCAGAAGTTCTTTGACCGAGAGCCATAGCTGCAGGATAACTGGAAGTAGAAACGGATAGCCCGTTCAAGCTCGGTTCTGGGCTCATGTTGGGCGAAGGTGTCGAACATCTCCCTCGAGACGAGGTACTGGTTCAACTCAGTGACAAAAGCTTCAGGATGGTTCTTGATGTATCTCCAGAAGTTCACCAAATCACCATTGATATCGTTATAGACTTCCGTATAACGGCTTTTCTTGCTTAACTGCCAATCTTCCTTATTTGCGCTCTTACCGAACAGTATCCAGGCAGCACCGCCAAAGACCTCACAGTAGATATCATGCTTAGGGATGAGCGGCAGTATCTTCTTACGGAGCAGACGCTTGCCACCTACCCAGGAAATGATAGAGTTCATGTAATCCCCCTGATGTCTCTGGTAGTCTTGGTCTTGGGTTTCACTTTTGTGGATTCTATATCGACTTCTACGAGATCAAAGTTAGCGATGATCACTTCATTGAACTCGGACTTGCCTTCCTTACGGTTGATACCCTTGGTTCTGGTTACGTGCTTGGTATCATAGCCTTTGTAGAGCTTCAAGACTTCAGGATTGTCATCATAGCTGAGGATAAACCGTCCTTTTATGCTCTTGAGAATGTCCCGTAAGGTTTCATGACTGAACTGCTTGCTGTTCTCATAGGTATAGCCAAGCATGTAAGGAGGGTCGCAGTAGAAGAAGTTGCTTTTGGTATCGTACTTCTCAATCACCTTCTCGTAGGAGAGGTTCTCAATGATGACCATATCCAAGCGTTTGTGCAGTTCCTTGATGCGTTCCAGACGGTTATACATACTGGAAGTGCCACGCTTCTGCGAGGTACCGAAGCTGTCACCTTTGCTTCCGAAGCTTCTGGTGATCAGGAACATGAACCTGGCAGCTCTCTGTATCTCGGTTAAGCCTTCCTGTTTGAAGATATCGCCAAAGAGCTTGCGGCTTGCTACTAACCAATCCAGTTCTTTGATCAGTTCATCAGGATGATACTTCACCTGTAGGAAGAGATTCACCAGCCGATAGTCGAGATCGTTATAGACCTCTAAGTCTCCCCACTTGTCTTTGAAGAGCAACATCCAAGCCGCACCACCGAAGGGTTCGATGTAGCCTGTGATGTCAGTTGGCACATATTGCGATATAGTCTTTCTCAGCAGCCGTTTGCCACCGATCCAGCCGATTAGTGCATCCATTAATTGTCTCCTCTGTAGGTTTTGGGGTCTGCCAGGCAGAGCCGTAGATAGAGTTCGGGTAAGGTGAGATTGTCGAAATCAAGGCTTTCGAAGCCAAGCTTACGCATAATCATTTCAAAGCCCTCGTAGGGATATTTGGATTGGCTTTTACCGCTAATCCGAAACTCCCGAGCCAAAGCTTGAACCTCTCGCTGTTGGCTCTGATATAGACGAAAAAAGCGGAGATATACTCCAAGGCTTCCAGGGCATCCATCTCGTCAGGTTCTCTTCCTGCGATGATGCGGATAAGCTCTTTATCTGCTTCCGATTGGGATATCAACTCTAACAGCTCCACTTCAGATACCTTGGTCACCTTGCCGGAGAGGAAGTCCTCTAACTTGGCTTTGAGGGTCTGGTTTGAGATAGTGAGACAGAGTATCTGTCGCAGTTGGTTATAGCTGAGTTTAGGTTCTTGTTTCATAGTATTCCTTCTCTATTGTCCAAAGAACATCTTGATGGCAACGCCGATCAGCATGAAGAACTGGGTAGTGGAGACGCCCAGAAGTAGCTTCATGTTCGTCTCCACTCTCGCCATGCGAGTTACCAGTGAGTTGTTGCTGTTACCATTGCCATAGATCTCCTCATGTACGCTGTTTATCTTGTCTTTGATCTCAGGTTTACATTGGCAATCCATGTTCAATCCTTGTGTTACGATGATTATGCCCCTATCGGGAGATCCTTATACAGGAAGATCTTTCCAGCAGTTATGCCAGAGAACTCAGTGCTGATCACTACCGTGAACAGACCATCTGCTTCGCCTGACCAATCTATAGTCCAGCGTAAGCCATTGAAGATTACTACGCGGTCTTTTGCTTTCGATACGACAACGATGGTGGTATTCTTACCCATGAAGGCACTACTCTCAAGGAAGTTCTTCTGCAGAACAGAGAGACCAACGATACTGAGTTCAACTGTGGAGGTTCGCTTGCCGGGTAAGGCATAGTTACGGGTCTTGAGCTTTGTGATCTTGGAATCGGCTTTTCCGGGTTTCTCTGCCAGTTCACCCAAGAGATCGAAGTTATTGGTAAGCTCCATGGTCATCGCAGTCTGGTTCAGGTAGTACGCTGCAACTTCACCATCCGTGTAGGTGCCGATGCCGAAGTAGATATCATCAGCCACCATCACATCTACAAGTAAGTTAAAGTTCAGGTCTTTGTCGATCATAGGGTTAGGATAGATTGGAGTGGCTATAGGTGAAGTGGGTGGCATCAGAATACTCCTTTGATGGCTTTACCGATACTGAAGAGCCATTTGCGGTTATGGAAGACATACTCGACGGCTCCCCCGATTGTACCGAACACTTTCATGACTAAGCCCACCTGCTTATCAGGTAAGCTCTTGGTGGCTCGTTCGACTGCCAACTGCTTCTTGGCATAGTCATCAAGGCTCTTGGTGGCAGGGTTGATCTTGATATCCTGGATGATGTCGAGGATGATCGCCAGAGCGGAGTTGATCTTGGTCTTATCCAAGGTCTTGCCCGTTACCCGGAAGATGATCCAGACGATGAGGGTGGTGATTAAGCCGAGGATAAAGGCTTGGTTGTTAATGATAAAGTCCATGTATTCTCCTTACTTGTTGTTGGTTATAGCTTATAGAAGATGAGATTGGCTACACTGGCTGTTCCGGCAACCGCTCTGCGGATATAGAATATTCTCTGGCTGTAAACGGGGATCACGATAGGCATTCCCACCGGAACATTGGCATAGTAGTTATTGGCATTGCTGTTATCTGCTCTGACACCTATACTGCCTGTAGAAGGGATAAGGATAACCTCCACTGTCCCACTGGGAACGTTGATGGCTTTCCACAGCGTATCGGCAGAGGGACTGTAGGTCATACACGAGAAGCCCTTGTTCATCTGGATGGCTATCTTGCGGGTATCGACAGGCAGAGTGTACTGGGCAAACATGCTCAGGGCAATAACTGAGAGCAGGGCTATCAGCACTAAGGATAGGATGGTTATCTTCATTAGTAGCTCCTTATACGACACGGAAGATCTTTACGAAGTTAGGGATGTAAGTGATACCGGGACGGATACGGATGTACCAGTGGTACTTCCAGTCCGCTCCATGATGTTCGACCTTGAGTTCGGCATCAGTGCGGTAACCGATGATGATGAACTTAGTAAGTCCGGCTACGATGTAGTTATCGGGCATTAGTCTGGCTTTGACCGGGATGCCTGCAAAGGAGACGTTACCACCTTCCAGTAGTAAGCGGTCTCCGGCATTGGTCTCACGCTTGGCAAGTTCAGCACGGATGCGGATGAGGTCTTTCTGGGAGACATAGAACTTGAAGCTCTCCTGCTCTTCCAACATCTCATCAGAGAAGGCAAGCAGAGCCTCTTCAAAGCGTTCGGCATAGTCCACATTGGTGCTTGAGTCGATGTCAGTCACATCCGTAGCGGTAGTTGCCAGCTTGATGATGCCATTCAGGGCTTTGAGCTTATCGGTGCCGGAAGCTCTGTCTCCTTTGAAGAGCAACAGACGGATAGCTTTCTCAGTCTTCTTGGCGATGTGGTTCTCTACATAGGCACCGAAGGCATCTTCACCATACTTGTCCTTATAGAACTCGACTACATCCCGACCGAGAGTGAACTCAGCATTGAGTATTCCGGTGGGAACAGATAGATCGGCTGTGGAGACACCCTGAGCGGTTAATGCACCATCGAGGCTGTTCTTGAAGACCAGGTCATCGATCAGTCCCACATCGATCTTCTCATCTTTGAGCAGGGGAATAACCGAGATATCAGAGAGGGTATCACCCGGCTGAGAACCGATCACTTCATCAATGAACAGGGAAGTAGTGTTGGCAGTCAGGATGTTCATGGCTTTACCGGAATCGACATCGGAGATACCTTTGTAGATCTCCCGGTGACTTGCCTTGACCACGATCTTGTTCCCATCGATGGTGACTTCTTTGTCCACATTCAACTGGTTAGCATCCGGCTCTCCGGGTATGGACTTGGAGATGGCACGAGACATTGTCACTGACAGGTCTTTGAGGCTTTTCTCGATACTGTGGATGGCATCGCCAAGCTGGAGGTTGGGACTTCCCTTCTCCAAGTCAGCGATCTTCTCACTGATGGCAGTGATGCCTTTCTGCAGTTCTGTGTTGTTGTTATGCTCTGCTACTTTGCGAAGCGAACTCAGCTCGTTCTTGATCTCGTTCAGACTGGCTTCCGCATTGCGATAGTCATCAGCTCTACCATAGATGGAGACACCGTTAAATTCGCCTTTCTCGACCTTCTGCCAGAGTTCAGAGCCTAAGTTCTCGCACTTCAGCACCTGCACCCAGGCTCCGACTTTGCTGTCCGGGAAATGCTCTTTGTCTGCGGTCTTGAGGATGTAGTTCTCCACTACCGAGAACTCCGGCACGGGCTGCATGTTGTGATTGACGTCACACTTGCCGACCAGTCCATGTTTGGCAAAGTGGTCACAGGCTTTCTGTATCTCCTCACTGGAGTAGAAGTCACCTTGGCTGTCATGGATATCCGGCTCCATCAGAGTGACATAAAGCCGTCCCTGGGTGCCCGATGTCTCACTCTTGAACTTGGTGGAACTGACCTTGTGTTCATAGCTCCTTCCATTGGAGCCTACAGTATTCTTGACCACGAAGCCTTTCTGATTGGCAGGGTTCATCTCACCGAAGAGGAGCGAGACAAGCTCGACCTCTACATTACGCAGTTCTCCCTTCTGGATGATCTTGCTCTTGTTTCCGAAGATATTCACTGTACCTCCTTAGGGTTAGTGATGGGTTGTTGATTGGTTAATGTGTTGTTTGATTTCATAATCTACTTTGCTCCGAAGTTTCTGTTTTGCATAAAAAGTTGCTCATCTGCTGATTGCAGTATCTCGGTCAGGTTGCCGAAGTTGAAGTCGTCCGGAGTGACGTTCCAGCTGAACTCGTAGTTAAACTCGATGGATAGGGTCAGCGCAATACGCTCCTGCAGTGGTCTGACTACGAAGTGGTAGAACATAGCCATGTCACTGCGGTTATCGCCACCTAACTGCCCTGGGATAAGCTGTGAGACGATCCTTGCCGGGACCCGGTGATAAGCCAGGATACCTTCCCGGAGATCTTTCTTGAGCCCTAAGAAGCCACCTTCCCTGTCCTGCTGTCGCAGTGGTTCGAGGCGTATCTTTACGTCCCGGCTTTCACTCTCGATCAGCACCGTGGAGTGGCTCTTAGCATTGCCTTTCACTTCGGTTAGTGCCTTCTCGATCTCGGTATAGGCATCGGTAAGCACTTCATTGCCGGCTTCGTCTGTGACTGTGCCATCTCTGAGAGTGCCACCTTCCACGATCACGAAGTAGTCGATCATCAGACCATTCTTGAAGTTGTTGTAGTCGAAGGTCTTGATCTCGCCTAATATCTCGATGTTGATAGCTATGGGCAGGCAAGCCAGGCCCCAGGCATTTGACCTATGAGTGCTTTTCTTGATATGGATCACATCGGCATAGGCAAAGTCCTTCTTCTGGTTGTTCTTCACTTGGATATAGTTAGGTCGGAAGAAGCCGAACTCGTCATAGTTCTCCACGATCTGCACTTCAGATGGCAGCATGCGCTCCAGTCCCATCCACTGGCCCTGAGCGTTCCGCATCTTGATCAGGAAGCCATTACCACAGGCGAGATAGAACTTAACCATCTCTGCTATGATAGTAGTCTGGTCTTCGCAGGCAGGGAACTCGGATGTCTCGATCCAGGAATTGACCTGGCTGTTTTTGCACTCGAACTGCATGACGGTTGCCATGGTCAGGGCATCGATACAGCCGGAATGGTACTCATCGGTATCCAGGAGGTTGAGCAGGTTACTCATGGAATAGGGCTGTGAGACGACTTTCTTGGTCTCGGCTGCCTTGGAGATCAGTTGCTTTCCTATCCTGTTCAGCTTAGAGAGGTCAACAGGCTCTGGCTTGTACTTTGTCTCCAAGAGATCAGCAGCAGAACTGATTGCCAGGTTATAGCCACTCAGTCGCATTAATCTCAAGAGCTTGCTCCAGTACCAACCTTCAGCAGGTCGATCTTGGCTATCCTGACCAGACGGGTTCCATCTATCCGACTTGTATAATACTCAATACTTGGCAGGTCCCGGTTCATCAGTTTGAGGTAGAAAGAACGGAACTTCTCTTTGAGTTGATACAAATCAGAATCTGGATCAGCTATGTTCTGCGCATTGACAATCAGGAAGACTGTCCAGGCGATATCAGTGCTGACATACTGACGGGAAGTGCCGTTCTTGCCTGTCTCTGAGTCCAGGATCACAATAGCGCAGGGCAACTGCTTGGGGATTACATCCTTGTTGAACTGGATGGTGGGGATGTCGGAAAACTTAAGCGCATCTTCTATCCGCTTTCTCTCGGCACTGAATCTTTCATGATTTGTCATAGGCTGACCTCTATATCGTTCAATTGTTGGTATATCCACTGCTCCCGGTTTGAGATAACCTCAGCGAACACGTTACGGGCAGCGATGCCTTCCCGCTTGATCTTGCCCCTGATGAGATAAGCGATCTCGGCTACGGTCAGTTGCTTACCTGTCTCTTTATAAGTCCAAGACAGGTGCTTGCGTTCGACCCAGGTGATCAGCGGAGCGATCGGAGTCCAAGAAGGCACTTTACCGCCCAAAACGAAAGGCTCGTGTTTGACGTTGGCGCCTACTCTCAGGATCATGGCAGTTGGACTTGTTTCAAGTAAGTAGCCAGTGTTGCCGTAGAAATCGCCTTTATCGTAGATCTGCTGTGCCAATATCTCCTTGCGGGAATCAGCATCGAGAACCGAACCGATCAGATGTAGTCGGCTCTCCAGAGCGGTATAGATTGCCCTGTAAATCTCGACCATCAGATCATCCAGAGAAGAAACATCACGCTCGGGCATCAGATTACTCCCGCCCGGATAGCCCTGGCAGGTCTGGGTTTAAGTTCATCCAGTCTTTGCAGTCCGGAAGTATTGAGATAATCCCGCATGGTAGTCAGTGCTCTCAGCTCGAGATTAGCTTTGAATGCGTCAATCTCGCTCCCTGTGAGCAGTTCGGTGGCAGACTGGTCTAAACCTATTGTCTTGACTATTCCCTCGCCCAGGGTCTTCAAATTGAGAAACTCAACTGTGCTGTGCAGCATCAGGAAACAGAATCCAAAACGAAAAGAAATCAGGAAGTGCTCTTCCTCCGGCATGTCCTCTTGAGTAGCACGATTGTAATGGTCAGGTAAAGTGATGGTTCTGATCGTTTCCAGGACGATAGACTTATGTTCTTTGAAGATACTATTGTCACCCATCTCCTTGGGGAGATTGAGGATGGAGAGCATTGCATCAATTTCGACTGGGATCGGGATCACTTGCCTTTCCTCATCAGTTCCGATAACTCTATTGCTCTACGTCCAACCTGCTTCGCCCACTTGGATGCAAGCATGCCATTAGCAGCCCGTTCCCAGTCACCTGCAGCAATGAAAGCCAGGGTGTTGTTGAAGCCCAATAGACCACCAATGCCAAGATTAAAACACATGTTCAGCAGTACAGACTTGCGGACTTCATCCAAGACATTGTATATCTCCGGAATCTCATCCATGATTTGCTTCTCACAGTTCTGGATATCATTCTCCAAGAGCACATAAGCTTCTTTCTGGGAAATACCTCGATCATCGAGATTGCGACCGACTCCGATGGTCAGCTTTCCCGCAGTACAGCGGTAAGGCTTTAACCGCAGACCTTCATGTCTGATCAGTTGTTCTTTTATGCGTTCCAGCAGCTTAGCTTCCATTGTATCTCCTTGAAAGTAGTATTGGATTCCCTATCCAGAGCAAGGAAGCCATGACCCTGTATTAACACAAATACAGATGCATAAGGATGCGACAGAATTTGTGATTGACAGATTAGCGATCTAATATACCGTGCGAAATGATCAGATTGTTGTAGCAAGTATGATTAATAGTTTGATAAATATTCGTTTAGAATGAGGTAATAATGGTTATAGGAACACAGCTAAAACATTATAGAGATAAAGTGCTCGATGTGTATGAACAGTACACTGTTGCCAAAGGCAGTGGTTATAATGGGCGAAATAACAAAAAACTTGAAAAGCTCATTCAACAAGTAATTGACAGAAAGTTCACGTTGGTAGTTGCAGGTGAGGTAAAAGCAGGTAAATCTACATTCATTAATGCTCTACTGGGTGCAGAGGTATTGCCAGCAGATGTCTTGCAAGCTACAAGTGCAATAATTGAAATATCTAAAGCTGATTTGCCTCATGTTAAGGTTACGTATGCAAATGGTGATGTTAAAGAGGTTTTTGATGATCCAGCAACACCTTTTATAGACGAATCCAAAGTTTTTTTAAGTGAAGTGTGCAGTCTACAAGATAAGTATAGATCTGTACCAGTGACACTAGTAGATAGTTTGATTATACACCATAACGTTAAATCCGTTAAAGACATTAACATCGAAGCACTTGAAATACAATCAGGGCTGAAGCTTGCGAATTCAATTGAAATCATCCAAGATTACATCACAGAACATAGTTTGGATAAAATACCAGTGAAGATTCAGTACCAGTACCCTTTCAAATGGGAATTTAACCAGCTTCAAATAGTGGATAGCCCAGGAGTAAATGCTCGTGGAGGGGTGCAAGATTTGACGTTTGAGTATATGGATAATGCTAATGCTATTTTATTCATTCATCCAATAAAACCAGTTGAATCCGAGTCATTACGAAAATTCATTGATACTGCAATACAAGATCAATGTAAGGACTCAATATTCTTAGTTTTAACACATGCAGGTCTATACTCAGACGATGATGTAGATAGACTGTATAATGAAGCTGTTAGACTGTATAGTGATATTATCGCAAAAGAAAAGATTCTAGTCGTTGATAGTATGCTAAAATTGATCCACATAGATTTAGCAAATGGAACTCCTATTGAAGAAATTGAAAAGACATCAGCTGCAAAAGAAGATCTATTATCTAAGTTCATCCGCAAATCTGAGAAGAATAACATCGCTCTTAGCACCCTCATACTCGATGTATCAAGGTTTGATCATATGTTGTCTGCCATTGACGAATTCTCAACAAAAGCCCCATTACTTCAATTGTATGCTGTGGTAGATAAAATTCGAATAGGGTATGGAAACGCAGCGGGTGAGCTAAACGACAAAATCACAAGACTAGAACACAAAAAAAAAAGCCCACAAGAATTCGAAAGAGAAATTGCACGCGTAGAAAAACTTCTCGGAGAGTATGAGCTACTTATAAAAAAAGTAGCTGAGCATGCAAGAATAAAGTTCTCAGGAATGAAAACAGACTCTATTAATCAATGGAAAGACTTAAGGCTATCATTTCATGATATAATCAATAGTAGCAAGTCTGAAGAAGAGATTAGAAAACACTTCTATGACTTTAATAATAGAATTGATGACATTCTTGAAAGATTTAAAGAAAATATTGCAGCTTACCTAAGAGAAGAATGCGAAAAAATAGGAACAAAATTTACAGCAGTTCATCATATGCATATTCCAGAAATTGATTTTGATGCATTGTCGGATACATCTAAAGAAGAATCATATTTTCAAAAAGAAGTAAAAGAGAGAAGAACTAGAACCAACTATGTACAAGGTCGAGCTTGGTATAATTTATGGAAATTCTGGGAAGCGGATGAAGTTGAAGAATACTATGTAGTCGTTGGGCATAATACAGTCTTTGACGCAGTTAAATTTGTCGACAGCTTACGATTTAAAATCACCAAAGCCTTTGATAATAGATCAAATGCAATCCCAGATGATCAAACAAAACTCCTGAGTACGTATCTTAATTCATTTGAAGATGAGATTTCAATGATAATCAAATCCCTTAAAGATACTTTGCAAATAGAAAAAGAGAAAAAAAAGACTAATCAAGAAATAGTAGAAGAGATCGGACTGACAGAGACAGAATTGGGTGACATAAAAACTGAATTGATAAGAGTCAATGAACTTTTGGTGAATCTGAAATGAACATTGATAATATTAAAGATTTGATTAGAAGAGACTGCAAAGAGGAGTTTAGTATCCTCAAAAGAGAGATTTTGGGGATGTCCAAACCAGACACGAACATAGATGATTTAAAGCACATATATACAGACTTGGTTGTTAACGCTTTAGCTGTTAGGATTAAATTGCTTTTAGACACATTAGTAAATTATCTAATGGAATCCTCCTTGTCTGATTTAGAACAGCAAGAAGTCGTAATTCAAAATGACTTTTTTAATAAAGATTTTCGAAAGCGTATTGCAAATTGGGTTCTAAATCCCTTGAATAGTATAGAAATAAATCCTCCTAATATCCATTTTTCAAGTGATCCAAGAATAAAAATTGGGTATATTGCCAGTTCACTAACGCTTCTATTATGTATCTCAGTGGCATTAGTATATAAACCAAAAAATTACTTAATCTTATCTGTTGCAACAATTACGAGCATCGTCTCTACAGCAATAGCATACAAAGTAGGATACAAGTATTCAGAGCAAAAAGCACGCAATATTATTCAATCAGATACCTCAGGTTTTTTATCAAATAGTGAAAAACAAGTTTTACAATGGCTTCTAAGAGTTGCTGATTATTATGATAACGATTTTAGAGAGTTTTGCACCCTAAACAAAATACCTAAGCAAGGTTGATAAAATGGAATTCGAAATTTACAACATTGATAATGGCATTCAGAACATGCTTCCTTGGTGGTGGATTGATTTTCAATCTGAGATAAACATGTCTGATTACGTAGAACAGGCATCGGATAATTTTCTTGATCAGTTTTTCCTCTTCCCGGTTGAAGAAATAGAGGTATCAAATCAAATTGAGAATATCCCCCAATTCATCAATGCTCGATACCAATCAATTCTATCTGCATCATATTCAATGGGGCTAACTGTTGTTACCATTTTTCGTGGTTACAAGGGACGCATAAGAATATATCTTGGATTCAAATCCCTACTAGAAAGTAATATAACCCCGGATGTATTCAAATCTATTATTCAAGGAGTTTTTCCATCTAGTGATGCAAGAGCATTAGAAAAGGTTAGTTTTTCTGATCTGTTGAAAGGTCTTCAAGAGGGAGGTATAATATCAGGAGTACCCGTCTTGAAAGATAATGATGATAAACTCCAATTTAACATTGCTCCTATTATTAGAAGTTTGTATAATCACCATTATGCTATAGTTATGATTGCTACTCCACTGAAGTCAAAAGAATTGCAAAACAGTTTTAATAAACTATTGGAATTCAGGGATATATGCCACAAAGAAGCTAAGCGAACTCTATCTGAAGGAAGGTCTCATGAAGAGGGATCAAATGAATCTGAGACAAAAAATACTTCTCATACATATTGTGCAACTCCCTTTGGCATTGGGTATCAACACTCAAGACAAAAGACAAAGACTAAAGGTAAAACAGTAACTGAATCTGAATCTAAACAATTAACGATTGATGAGCAATATGGGGTAGCTCTTGAATTGGAAACCATAGCAACCGAGTACATCGAACGTTTGATTAGAGGTTTCAATACAGGATTTTGGGAAACAGCGATATCGTATATGGCAGAAAACAAGACAGGTTGTGACATTATGGGTGGCAGTTTTATCGGCGAGTTATCAAGGTCAACTAATAAATTATACCCCCCTAAGTATTGTCCAATTAGTATAGCATCTACTCAACTATTATTGCCAAAAAGTAATGATATAAGCATCATTTTCCCAAAAAGTATGGCTTCATACGTGACAAGTGAAGAGTTAGCACAATTGGCATCCCTTCCTATTGAATCCTTGCCTGGGTTCGAAATAAAGAAAATGCCCAATTTATCTCTTACTGATTTAGATTGTCAACATTCCAAAGCGAGTTGCCATAGTATTAAACTGGGATCAATTTCCGATTACGGTACTCAATTACCAGATTCATCAATACGTCTCTCTAAAGGCGACCTTAACAAACATGTATTTGTGTGTGGGTTAACTGGCAGCGGTAAAACAACTACAGTTAAACATATCATCAAATCATCATTCAACCAAAATAAAACGCCATTTCTTGTTCTTGAGTCTGCAAAAAAAGATTATAGGCAATTACTCGCAGACACCGTTTTTGAATCTAATCTCCAGATTTTTACTATAGGAGATGCCACTGTAAATCCTCTAAGAATCAATCCGTTCTACATTCAAAGGGGAGTACATCCTTTAACACATATAGATAATTTGAAGTCTATTTTTAATGCAAGTTTTTCTCTCTATGGACCGATGCCACATATTCTCGAAAAATGTTTACACCGCATTTATTTCAAAAGGGGATGGAATTTAACATCTGGGGCACATCCTTATTTTCACGATCTAAATGGTCAATATAATGATGACCAATATAAACTGCCTGAACATCATTATTGTTTTCCAACATTAACTGATCTGAAATCTGAAATTGATTTCTATGTGAAAAATGAGATGGAATATAAGGGTGAACTAAGAGACAATATTAGGACTGCAATTATTACACGAATAGAGAGCTTATGCGTGGGTACAAAGGGATTAATGTTCAATACTTATGAGTTCTATCCAATGGAAGAACTGTTAAAATATCCCTGTATTTTAGAAATGGAGAACCTTGCAGATGACGATGACAAAGCTTTTTTTGTTGGATTGATTCTTGTTTTAATTAGCGAGTATAGGCAACGAGAAAACCCCACTACTAATCCTGGTAGCAAAGAATTGGGACTTCGCCATCTTCTAGTTATAGAAGAAGCGCACAGATTGTTAAAAAACACTACTACTGAACGTCAATCCGAGATGATGGGTAACCCAAGAGGAAAAGCCGTAGAAGCTTTTTGTAATACAATTTCTGAAATGCGTTCATTAGGACAAGGGGTGATTGTAGTCGAACAGATACCTTCAAAAATCGCACCAGATGTGATTAAGAACTCGAATACCAAAATTGTGCATAGATTAGTCTCTAAAGATGATCAGGAACTTTTAGCTGGATCATTGGGTGTTTCTGATGAGGATTCCAGATATTTGAATAGGCTCAAGACTGGGCACGCCCTGTGCCATAAAGAAGGTATGGAGCGCCCACTAGAATGCATCGTAGATAACGATGTTATTAACCAAGCGATTGGTGATGAAAAAATTCGAAGAGATATGGAGTCTTTTTTTCAGACTGTTCCACTTCATGCAACAGAGTCATACGAGTTATCCAATACTCTAGGAATTGAAGGATATCAACAAATCATCTGTTTTCTCAATTCTCTTTGTGTGATTGAACCATCTAATATCTCAATATTGATTTCTTCTATGACAGCAAAAATATCTAAAATCCTAAAAATGCATAATGCCCACAACAGATACTCAAGTACTATTATCAAGGATTATATTACAAAAGGAATCATGGAAGCCTTTTGTCATGGTATTTACTGCTGCTCTTTTAAGTTGCCAATAAATTTAAAGCATGAACTTGAACAACTATGGGAAAGTCCATCCGAACTTCGTATAATTGAAATTAGGAAGATACTAGTACGTTATTGGAGTGCACCAACTTCCGAGGTTTATGTAGTGGAGGTAGTTGAGAATTTGGTAGAGAATTACCATCTAAAGAATAAAATCTCATTTGACCAAGCTCCACTTACCCTAACTATCAGTTCTTTTTTCGCTCTGATTTCTTCGCCTGCAATTACACAAACAATACAGAATATTATGAATAGAATCGGAGCAAATCATGCTTGAGTTAGCTGCCTTAAAAAATGCTATAATAGTGTATCATGAGGGAAACCCATATATGGGTGAAACTACTATGCCTGAGGTCGCTTCAAGATTTATGATACCTACTATCCAAGAGGTTTCATTAGAATCGTTAAAAACTATTAATGAAGATTTAAGAGAACAAGCACACCCTGAAACAGGAGTACCCTTCATTGAAAAGGAAATTGAAATAGATGGCATAATTTTAGAAGGAGTATTTCCAGAATTTGAAAGTAAATATGATGCTATACTCAATGAAGATCAATACAAAGAAACTGATGCAAAGCAATTTGACGAAGCTAATAAACAGTTGTCCGATGCTATCAGCAAAGACCCAGATTTAAAAAGCAGTTTTACTAATGAGCAAATTGAGCAGATTAAAAATGGTGATACACCTGAAGGATATACTTGGCATCACAATGAAGAACCGGGTCTGATGCAGTTAGTCAAAACAGAGATTCATCAAAAGACTGCTCATACAGGCGGAAAATCTATTTGGGGTGGCGGAAGTGCCTGTCGATAATATTAATCAAAGGAGTTAAGAATGAGTAAAATTGAGTGGAAATACCCTAAAAGCCACTTATCAACTGTGGAGATTGAGGTTTATGAAAATGCTCTCGGCTATAAAATTCAAAGTGATTACATGAAGTTAATTCTTAGCATAAATGGCAGTAGACCAAAACCCAACAAGTTTGATACTGAAGCAGCTAAAGATAGGGTATTTAGAGGTCTCATTTCTATCAGCCAAAAGGATTCAGGCAATATATATTCTGTGTTAGAATGGATAAGAGACAGACTACCGAGGAATTTAGTGCCTTTTGCAGATGATCCTGCAGGCAACTATTTATGCTTCGACTTTTCTAAATCAAAGCCCACAGTTGTTTTCTGGATTATTGAGACGGGAGCTACTGAATACATTTGTGATAGTTTATCTGAATTATTGAATCATTTACATTGAACTTATTATGATTGGAGATAACCAAGAGGCAAAGCCTGTGGATATAATGATAGGAACATACGATATTGAACGCCTTGGAGCAGATAGACGTCATAAATGGCATTCATTTCCAGCAAAATACCCACCTGAGTTACCTAATGAATGCATTGAAAAATATACATCTCAAAATGATGTTGTTTTTGATCCAATGTCAGGATCGGGTACGACCCTCATAGAAGCACAGAAATTGAATAGACTGTCTATTGGTTCAGACGTCGACCCACTTTCTATCGTGAATTTGAATGGGAAGTTCTGTGTTAGTGATCCCAGATTGTTAGATGAGTGCTACAATGGACTAATTGAAGCTGTCCAAAACATGATCTCAAAGGGTAACGAATCGATTGATAGTATTTACGATAGAAGGTTCTCAGACAAAACTAAAGAATTTATCCAATACTGGTTTCCTGTAGATAGCACAGCTCAGTTAGTAGCAATATCTGATCAAATATTGAATATCACAGACCCATCAATGAGAGACTTTTTTTTAATGGTTCTTTCAGCGACTATAATCACAAAACATGGTAATGTATGCTATGCAGCAGACCTGGCTCACACAAGACCACATAAAGTTGTTGGCAAAAAAGTCGTATTACCTCTTGATGAATTCGCAAGAAAGTATCGTCTAATCATAAAAGACCATAGCTTTCTATATAAACTGAATGTGGCAAATAGACCTGTCTTACACTACGCAGATGCAAGGTTTTTGAACATCGAGGATAATTCAATCGATTTAGTCATCACATCACCTCCATATGCTAATAACGCAATCGACTACCTCAGAGCACATAAATTCGCTTTAATATGGATGGGGTATAGTATTGAACAGATATCGAGTCTCAGAAAGAACATGATTGGTGAAGTTTCAACTGCCATTGAATTAATCAAATTGCCAGAAAAAACCAAGCAGATGATAAATAGAATTAGGCAAAGCAGTAAACCTAAAAGCAATAAGTTAGAGAAATACTATAAAGACATGTACCAGATATTGAGTAAGATTAATCAAGTACTCAAACCCCAAAAACATGCTATTGTGGTTGTTGCATCTTCAGTTATTGATGGAATCGATGTTTCAACCCATGAGTGCATCATTGACATAGCTCTGAGTATTGGATTGATCCTTGATAATGTTCAACTTAGAGACATAGAAAGAAATAAACGAATGATGCCCGTCTCAAGTATCATCAAAACGGATTCCCAAATAGAATCCAGAATGCACATAGAATATATCATCGATTTCAAGAAGGCTTAAATGAAAAAGACCATTCCAAGCTTACAAAAACACCGCATCGGATATCACCAAGATATTTTTAATCAAGTGTTAGTAGTTAATGACCAAGGAATACCCAACAATGCAGATAAAAGTAGCAAAATGAGTGTGTCTATAGCGAAGGGAATTGTTGAGAAAATCATAGCTGAAACAAAATCTGGACATACACCAGGTCAAACAGCGGGTAAGCAGTTTGAAAACGTAACACTTGATTACATTAGAAATTGCTTAATTGAAGTCAAAGACCAAATTTCTCATGCGTATTCACTTTACACTCAAAGAGATATTTCTAAATTTGAACAATACGAGCACTTAATACAGCTTGACAATGCAATGACAGATCATCCTGAGTTAAAAACTATCCTAGGGGACTATATTATAAAACCAGACATTGTATTGGGAGTCAAACCCCTTTCTGATGAATCAATAAACAAATCTAAGCGGATAATCGATAAATCAACATCTCGTCTTACCCCTATGAGGTTGGTTAATAACTCAGATTTTGAGATTTTACATGCCAGTATATCCTGTAAATGGACTTTAAGAAGCGACAGATCTCAAAATGCAAGAACAGAGGGATTAAACCTAATTAGAAACAGAAAAGGGCACACTCCTCATATAATGTTAGTTACGGCAGAACCATATCCCAACCGAATCGCGTCCGTTGCTTTAGGGACTGGAGATATCGATTGCGTCTACCACTTTGCATTGTATGAGATGATGGATGTAGTGAAAGAACTAGATGATGAAGGGTCATTAGATATGCTAAATCTTCTAATTAAGGGAAAACGACTTCGTGATATAAGCGACCTACCATTGGATTTGTTAGATTTTTAGTTATAGGTTAAACGAGGTTATTATGATTAACACATATAAAGAAAGATACGTAAATAATGAACTTTTTCAAGCTATATCTTGGCCTCAATACATTAATACTTGCCACCTGACATCATTAACAGCCATTTTCAATTACTTCTATTCGAGGTCAATTGGAATCAGGACGGTAGAAGAGATAGAAAAAAAACTTAAGTTAGGCGGTTTTAATAAGTTGGCAGACAAGAGTGACATTGGTAATCAGACACTCATTAAGTGGTTTTGTGAATTATGTTGCACATATGAATGTAAGCCACCGAAAATTAGCATTTATTCAAAAGAGCAATTTGACGAATTCAAAAATAATGAGACTATTTTTGGTGAGCTGAAGAAACATCTGCATAGTCTTGATGCTGCAATTGTTTATCACATGGATAACCACTACAATGTCGTATTGGGGTACGCAGAATGCGCCAGAGAACCTTCCACGTCATATTCCTCAAATACCAAGATAGATCGTTGGATCATCTTAGGTGATCATTCAACATATGTTGATACTTACATTAAGAGAGCTCTAGACAATGCGAAAATGGACCTAAAAAATAGCGACATTGATAAAGTCGAATTTGATATATTTGAAGACATCGTAATGCCTTCTCCAATTTGGGTTCGCAGATGGGGCAGTATCAGAGTCGACGTAAAAGAAAACAAAAATCATTGTTTAATTCTCTTTGAAAAGGGATAATCAAGCCTTTATCTCCGTCATCGTCCTGCACTTCCAATGAAAGGGTGGAAACGGAGTGTGTGCTCCGGAGACACCTACCGGGTTCATCTCTGAGTCGTATTCGATCTGATCGTCTTTGATCCAGGGTGCGAGGGCTTTGATGTATTCCCGGGCATCATCCAGGCTGTTGGACTTGGTATCCAGAGCCATGAGATTATCCATCACATCTACTGCATCATTTAGGGGATAGACCTTATCTTGGGCTGCCAGAGCCCGGCAGATATCACTGGTGCGGTCATCCAGGATCACTACGAGTTTATAGTATTTGGCTTTGGCTTTCTTGTAGCCCTGTAGCCTTCCGAACTCACGTATTCTGAGGGCTGTATGCTCTGCCAGTCCCTGCCAGTAATGGGATGACTTCTCTGCAATGTCTCCGAACTGCTGTTTAAGGGTATCTGCCAGCATCTCTTTCGTATAGCCCTGCTCGATAGCTTTGGTAAGGGTATCGGCAAAGTTCTGCCTGACATCAGCTTCAAAGTGGTTGCCGATCCAGAACAACTGCTGCTTCTGTATGGTCGATGAGAGATGCTGATCTTCGATGCCCCAGAGTCCAATACTGGTCTTGGTTGGTGCTTGCACTTGGGTGTCCTTGAGCCCGAGCCGCA
>JAQUJJ010000230.1 GCA_028681035.1 Candidatus Cloacimonadota bacterium | reverse complement strand
TCTACATATATACCAAGATGTTGCCAATATTCGTAACTACTTTTTCAAGCACTTATCGGGTGCCAAACCGCTCCTATCAAGCATCTACAAGGTTGGCTTGGAAAATTTCGGGGGGATGCGTGTTTTTGAATACTGCAGTTTACTTTTTCTTTTAATCACTTGTACACAAATCTCTGCCCATCTTTTTTCAGGATAGGCACCATATATTCCTTCCTCAACCAGATGATCTCCAGGCTGTCTTATTAAATCTATATTTTCATCCTTACTAGGTCTGCTATCATGATAAAGAGACGCAATTTCCTCATAGTCTGCATCAGGGTTTCCGGTTTTTTCTGTCTTGTGCCTAACATACTCGATGCGTTGAGTAGTGATTTTGGATATTTCAACTAGTAATTCTCTATCGACATAATCTATTACAAAATCAGGCTCCTCATTCTTACTTATCGTAAAAGGATAACACATCAATTCAGGTATCGCTGCAGTATCGTGCAATTTCTTTAATATGTTCAATAAGCATCGCCACTCAGAAACAGACTTGTTTTGCTCCATGTCTTCCTTATGGATTATATTGTGATAATCCAGAATATCTTTAAAACTCTTTAGACTCTGTAGTAACAACTCACTTTCAGATTTCAGCATAATCCCCAAGTAAATCGGTTCCGACACAAATTTGGCCGTATAGTTCTATAGATTTGCCAAAATTCACCACAGATGGACTCTATACGGTCAAATATTAACACATAAATGTTTACGCGAGACGATAAACGCCCTTTTCTCCGATTTTTAGGCACACCTGTAGTGTAATTGTTGATTCTCTTTACATTGATTGCAAGTGCAAGCAGCGTGAACCATAGTTTATGTCTGTATAGACCTCTGAGTCTTGACTTTCCAGCTCTTGTCCTATATTTGAACTGGCGGATGGTCGCCTCTACGCCACTTCTTAAAGTCTTCCGATTATCAGGCACCGTTTGTATGTAAGATAGTCTTAAACGCTTAGATAACTCACTGTCACTCATGTAAAAGGCATACTTCTCAATTGTCTTGAGCCATCTGACCTTACAGGTTGCTAAATGTTCGCATTCTTTACAGATAGAGGGATCGAATGTTGCCCTGTGACTTTTCTTAAGCCTGGTGCATTTTACTCTTTGCTTTCCGACGCAGGTCACATAGTATGAATCTTCACATTTCTCAACAAACATAGAGGCATCACACTTAACCCCCTTTATTCCGGTTTGAACACTATTGATGGAGTATTGTTCCAACTTTTTGTCTAAAGCAGGACCACTGTACCCGCCATCATAATGTATCTCTTCGAGTTCGGTAAGTCTGTCTTTGACAAGATCATCCATAGCGTCTAACAGCATTTTACCATCAAAGGCATTGTTTGGGCACAAGGCGATGTCGCAGATTAAATTCAGCTCTGCTTCAGGATCAGAGGTCTCAACCACGTTGCCCACGAAACCCAAGTGATTGACGTTCGATTTATAGCGCAGGGTCGCTTCTGGATCATCAATGGCTCTGATATCGTTGCTAGTCTTATCTTTAGATGGCTTTTTGCTGATTTTGGGCTCATCATCATCTCCTGGCTCTACAACAAATTGCTCTTCGAAGATGCGCATAAACATCTGCCATTCCGCTTTATCTACATACTTGTCGCCAAAATGGTTGATTATAGAAAGGTAACATTGCCCAACCTTCTGGAACTCATTTTTGATTTCTTCTGTCCTAAGCATGCTCACATAGTTATCTGCATCATATTTAATATAGTTAGCCTTCAATCCATAGATATATTCTTGATCTGCTACGTTAATAACTCTATACAATCTCTTAATCGCCTCTATCTGTAACTGCAATCTATTGTATGCGCATACATTAGTATGAATCTCAGTAGAATCAGTACGGGCAATCTTGGTGTTTACCATAAAAGATTCTATCTGGCTCTGAACCAAACGATTAAACTCCAGATTAAACAAATCCACGCCTGTCTTATCCTGGTACTCCCTCAGATATTGAATGAAATTGGTGATTGTCCGCAGTGAAACAGTGGATTCGCCCATGGGTATGCTACAGGCATGCAGCAAGCCTATATGCAAAGACATGCTTTCTTCTAATTCTCGAAAAGTCCAATCAAACAACTCCTTGATAGTCAGCAGAGTAACCAGCTGATTGATAGGAGAGTTTGGACGACCGGTATGGCTGGGGTAAAGAACACTAAAGCTCTTCTCATCTACCTTTTCGAATACCTCTTTGCGCAAGGTTTCCCAGATTGCCATGTGCGATTTCACCTTTTTGGGAAGGTTTGATTCCCAGTCGAATATGTCTCTTTGCTTATGTCGGTAATTTTCTTCAAACATTGTATATCCTTCGCTATCGTTATGTGTGCCATAATGATAGGGCGAATTAATCTGTCAAGTGCTATCTTTAACAAATAGATATATATATTTCCTGTCCAAGTTTAGAGTTTTTGCCACAGAGTCTCTTTATTCTTATTGAACTAAAGTCCCATTTCATTGATTAACTCCACCAAGATATTCCATATTAAGCATGCTACCAGATTGCTTTTCATTGGTTACCGAAAATAGCAGGGTGATAATTATGAGCAATATTGGAATTGCAGTTACTTTTTTCATGCTTAAAACTACTCCTTTTTGTTGTTTTCAAACGCTTTATGTATTTGTTCTTTGATTCTCTCATCGTATTCTTTTAACCACTTCTTAGCCTTTGCTTGGATTTGGCTTCTTTGATCCATTGTTAGGGTTTCTGCAATTATCTCTCTGGTTTCAATCGCACCGTCATTACTATTAGCTGCCGCTAATAATCCCCAGAAGTATGCTTCTTCAAAATCTTGGACAACTCCTTTCCCAACCCCGTACAATATTGCAAGATTATTCTGTGCTTCTGCCATGTTCTGTTCTGCTGCTAAACGATACAATCGTGCACCTTCTCTATAATTCTGAGGCACACCCTGCCCTTTGCAATACATTAGGCCAAGATTGTACTGTGCGTCAGAATACTCTTTATCTACAGCTAATCTGTACCATTTAGCTGCTTCTTTATAACTTTGGTCTACACCATTTCCATTCCGATACATTTCTGCTAGGGAAATCTGAGCTGGGGCGAAATCATTTTCAGCAGCCATAAGATATAACCTTTTGGCTTCTTTATAGTTTTGCTCTACCCCATCACCAATGCTATAGCTATACCCTAGCATCCACTGAGCAAATACATCCCCTGCATTAGCTCTTTTTTCTAATGATTGAATGTCTGCGACTTGACCATAAATTACAGTAGCCAACAATATCGTCACTAAAGCTAAACAAAATACTTTCATATTATCCTCCAGAAGATATGAACAAATCACTACGTTGACGCTAATAATTCTAGCGCAAAAGCGTCAAGGCGTTTATTCGCTTCAAGGGGTGGCTTGCTAATAGATTAGGTTGGAGTAATCAGCCACTGAAAACTGCCTCAATAGCTATAGAGTCCCGTGCTTTATTTCATCAAGATCATCTTCTTTCTGTTGCTATACTTACCACATCCAGTGGATCACAATGCGCAGGATTGGGCCTTATGCAGAGATGGGCTTTACGCGGGATGGGGCTTTCGCCCAAAGCCCCTACAAGGATCATCTTATCTGGGCTTTCACCCAAAGCCCCTACCATCCAAAGCCCCTACTTTATGGCGGTATTTCATGTAGAAAACGAGCAGGGTGCTAATGGTGGATAAGAGGCCTGCCAAAAGCAGCGGAACGGTGTAGCTTCCCGTGATATCACGCACCCAGCTTCCACCCTGAATGGCAATGGCGCCAAAGCCATAGGCCGAGAATACCAGCCCATAATTCACCCCCAGATGCTCCACTCCGAAGCACTCTGAGGTGAGCACCGGATACAGGGAGAGGGCGGTTCCCAGCCCCAAGCCCACGATTACGGCCGCAATCAGCAAAGTGGAAAAGCTCAGCACATAAAAGGGGAAAGCCAGAAACACCAAGGCCTGCAAGGCAAAAACTATGAGCATAACTTTCAGGATGCCGATCCTATCGCTGATAAAGCCTGCCAGGGGACGGCTGAGCCCGTTTGACAAGGCAAATAGTGAGAGGGGAATCGAGGCCTTACCGCCACTGAGGAACACCACTTCCTGCCCATAAGAGGGTAAAATCCCGATGATGAGCAAGGAGCCATATACGGAAAACAAAAACGAGGTCCAGATCAGCCAAAACAAAGGCTTGCCTAGCATTTCGCGGGGAGGCAAGCTCGAGCGCACCATGCCCTTTTTGTCCGGAAGATGCATCGTCCCAAAGTGCTGCATCTGCCATCGATCTGTAGGAAAAACCACCAAGCGGGATGCTATCAGGGTTACTACAAAGGTAAGAGCGGCAAGCACGACAAAGGTGCCATCCAAACCCATCCTGGGGATAATGATATGCGCCTTCAA
>JAQUJJ010000229.1 GCA_028681035.1 Candidatus Cloacimonadota bacterium | reverse complement strand
CCGATCCCCGCTGTAAATGGAAATATGACATCCAGACAGCCATGAAGCTGCTGGACCTGATCGAGAGCAAGAGCTATCGCTCAGTTAGAGAACTAACCAAAGACTTTGGCAGAAGCAGGCAGTTCGTATTCGTCTATCTGGAAGCACTGGCTTCAATAAGCATCATAGGTATGAATCCGCATGGCTATTACATCAAGACAAGGCTGGGTATAGAGCAACTTGGACGCTATATCCAGCCTGGGATACTGGGGACATTGAGGCAATACTCCGGGATGGGTAACCTACACGTTGTGAAGTTACGCAGTAAATATCGGATAATGTAATCAGCACCAATCAAAGTGGTAAAACTGCTGCAGAGGTGAAATCCCTTCACAAACTGCAGTTAGTGGCTGAACAGGAATCACTCACCCAAGCAATTGTCATCATTACAACAAGCTATCCCCTTTCTACAGAATAATTGTATTCGCCAACTTATCAACTCCAATATCTCGAGTTAGACGGCGGAGACAAAGTTCTTGACTGTTTATCAAGCCAATAGATTGTTTGCATTCATTGAATATAATCCACATATATGCTTTGTAATTGTAAGGCAATTGTTGGAAATACTGTAAGTATATCAATCGCCTTGGGTGAGGTTAGGAAGACTGATATGGTTTAGTCGTTTGCTGTTGGAACCGCTTTCAAGGTACATGACAGTAAGCGAATACTATAAAGGAAACAGAATATGAGCAAGTACAAGTTTAAACCGAATGAAAGGTATGCATTGTTAGAAGTGCACGATTGGAAATGTTATCAATGCAGCACACCTATAGTACTGAACACCATGCAAGTAGATCATTTAATTCCCGAAAGCATTTTATTAGATATGGACGAGTTAGCTAGGATTATCAAATATTATAGCTTACCCACAGATTTCAACATCAATAGTTACGAAAATTGGGCACCAATGTGTCCAACATGCAATAGTAAAAAAAAAGATACGAAAATGAGGCCATCAGAAGCACTGTTGTTTCGCTTTGAAGAACTTGCCAAGAAAGCCATGAAAGCAAGGAAGATAGAAGCACGTCTTAACAGGGAGAAAGAACTAGACCAACAAATGATATCGCTGCTGGATTCAATTTTTAGTAACGAGATAAACTTGTTAGACGTAATAAGGACACTCAATGCTTTTTTAGATGCTGATAAAATTCTAAGAATTGATAACTCAATGATTGGAAGCGTAAAGACTCTTGTTGGGAATCAATGGAAACCGATTGACGTAGATTCTCAGGGTCTTGTTATTGTCAGTAACGGTGTACAAAATGGGTTAACACCTGATATCGATCATACAACAATTCATTGGATGTGTCCAACATGTGGCGAATACGGTCCTTGGAATGGTTGCCAGTGTCTAAGTTGTGGACATTTTAGTTATAATGACTAAACACATCATAATGATAACAACCGAATTAGTACAGAGGAAAACATGGATAATGCTCTAATCAGCGAACTGTTGAATCTATCTCTTTATGCACCCATTGAGTTGACTGAGGACCAAATGGACGAGTACAACTCTCTCAATAGCAACACAGTAAGGTCATATTGCCCTTTTTGCAACGAGACAAGTATTTTCCGGATACTAAAAAGGGCTTATTTTAGTGGTCATGAAACAATTCAGTATATCAAAGATGAGCCCGAACCAAATGTTGATAGTGCCCTTACTCTAGTCAATGCTCGGAGTAATCGTTTTGTATGTAAAGACGTGTCTAATGTTATTATTCTGTCGTGCAATTTAGATATATCTCATCAAATAGCCCTTTTCTTTCAAATCGTAAATAACTCAATAATTAAGGTTGGTCAGTATCCGTCCTTTATCGATTTGCAGAGGGATAAAAAAGGACTCTATAAGCAGTTATCAGACAAGGATTCAAAAGAAATACATAGGGCAATTGGACTCTTCTCGCACGGCATTGGCGTTGGGTCATTTGTTTATCTCAGAAGAGTATTTGAAAACATAGTGATTCAGTCTTATAATGAAATGGAGTCCCCTAAAGAAGATAGAGAGGCATTTTTATCGCGTCGAATGGAAGAAAGAATTGATTACTTGAAAGACTTACTTCCCACGGTCATTGTTACTCAGCGTAGAATCTTTAGTATTCTGAGCAAGGGGATTCATCAAATGGAAGAAGACGAATGTCTTAAGCATTTCCCAATCATAAAAGAATCCATAGAGTTGATGCTTGAGGAACATTTAAGCAAGAAATTGATTGCAGAAAGAACTAAAGATGTAACCGAACGTATCAACACGCTTCACAAAGAGTTGCAAGAATGAAGAAAAAAAAGTTATATGCAGGCAAGTCTATAAATGAATGCTGAAGTATCATTCTACAAGTGGTAATCTCGATAAATAGCATATTGTTCCAGTAAAATATACACTTTCCCAATTAAATATCCTGTTTCATTACTGCCAATCTGATCTTCGTTAAGAGCTTGTAGAAGCATCTTTCGCTAACCGCTATCGTCCACAACCCTTCCTGAAATCTCTCCTGCCTCACATAGTATGTCAAAATGGCTCTAAGCAGTCGGAAATCTGCTTTCTCTATGTAATCGGCATAGTTTGCATCAATCGGAAGATGACTTTCGAGATAAGGCAAGTATTCTGTGTCTATCAGATCTGTTTGACAGACTTCATGGATAAATGAGTTCATCTCTGGTGTGTAGTTCACATAAGGGAAAACATGTGGCTTGGACACCCAAGATCCTGCCTCGTCCCCTGCTGTGGAGAAGTAGTTGATATAGCTTAGAACCTTATCATACTGGTGCATTCACTCTCCCATTAAGCAGTTATTTACTCAATTCTGCAAATATTTATGCGGGGGTCTCATTGTCAATAGCAATCGCATTCTTATCGATTCTTAACCATTTCTATGCGGGTATCTGCGGAGAGAAGCGGAATTTATCGATTGACAATCAGAGGGGGTTCGGCGATATATGAATCTGGGTGAAAAAGGTGAAGGAAATCCGCTTTTCTGAAAAGGTTAAATCCCTTGCCAATAAAGCCAATTAGGAGTGATCATGGATCATTTACAGGACAGGTGGCTGTCCATCAAAGAGATATGTGCTTACCTCGGAGTAAGCGATGACACGGTGTATCGCTGGATAAAATTCCATGATATGCCCACCCACAAGATGGGGCGATTGTGGAAATTCAAAATCAATGAGATAGATGAGTGGGTCAAGGCTGGTGGAGCGACACTTAAATCAATCAAAGCAAGAGCAAAGAAGATATAGGCTCACAAACATAATCAATCCAGTTCGCCTGTCTGCAATGGCTTTGATTGATGGCAGATTGTATTCATTTAACACAATCTCACAGTACGCTGACAAGCGATCTATAAATAAACGGAGTATTAATGGCGCATAAACTGTCTTTATCGTGGCTGGAACGCTTTCTGGAGGAGGCCTGTGAGTCCCTGCGCGGGAATATGGATGCCTCGGAATTCAAGGAATACGTGATAGCCATGCTGTTTCTGAAGAGGGTAAACGATCTCTTCAACATTGAACGAAATAACAGAAAAGCAATCCTTGAGAAGAAGGGAGTAAGCGGAGAAGCACTGGAAAAAGGGCTGGAGAGCGAATCAAGCTACAACTTCTTTGTCCCGATCCGTGCCAGATGGGAGAATATCAGGCACCTTAAGAAAGAAATAGGAGATGAACTCAAGAAGGCATTTGAAGCCCTTGAGGATAGCAATAGCGAGACTCTGGAAGGGGTGCTGAAACCGATTGACTTCAATAAGACCCTGGGAAAGAATAATAAACGCATCACAGATAAAGACCTGGTGGAACTGATAACTCACTTCGACAAGGTGGTGCTCACCGATGATAATCTGGAGTTTCCCGATCTCTTGGGCTCTGCGTATGAGTATCTGATTAAGTACTTTGCCGATAGTGCGGGCAAGAAAGGCGGGGAATTCTATACCCCCAGGACTGTGGTCAAACTGCTGGTAAACATCCTTGATCCAGCTGAGGATGCTGAGATCTGCGATCCTGCAGTAGGTTCAGGTGGTATGCTAATAGAAGCCTTCAATCATGTAGAGAGTAAATACGGCTCTGCCAGAAAGCTCACTCTTTATGGCCAGGAAAAGAACGGAACCACCTGGGGCTTGTGTAAGCTGAATATGCTCTTTCACAACATTCTGGATGCCCAAATCGAAAACGGGGATACCTTGATGGAGCCCAAGCAAGTGGAAGGAGGAGAACTCAAACGCTTTGATATCGTGATCGCCAATCCTCCTTTCTCGCAAAACTACTCCACAGATGGAATGAAATTCAAGGAGCGCTTCAGGTTTTGGATGTCCTTTAAGAAGAGAGCTGATTTCATGTTTGTTCAGCACATGTTCAGTACACTAAAAACTAATGGCAGGCTGGCAGTGATTATGCCCCATGGCGTTCTATTTAAGA
>JAQUJJ010000228.1 GCA_028681035.1 Candidatus Cloacimonadota bacterium | reverse complement strand
CTTTAGTCATATCCAGATCAAGGACATCAGCTATCAAAGCCTGCTGAGCACCAAACTGAAGCATCTGCATCAGTGTGCCGGGGAAGCCATGGAGATAGTCGATCAGGATCGTCTGCAGGAGAATGCGGAGGAAATTGCGCTGCATTTTGACCGGGCCGGGCTCAAGGAAAAAGCCGCATCCTATTATGATCAAGCCGGATGCTGGTTCTATGATAAATATGACTTCGCCCAAGCCTATCTCTATCTGGGCAAAGCACTTCAGATCAGGGAGAGCGTCCTGGGTGCCGGACATCCGGATACGGCAGACACGCTACACAATCTGGCGAACCTGTATCAAGCTCAAGGCAAGTATGCTAAAGCAGAACCCCTGTATTTGCAGGCACTTCAGATCAGGGAGCTGGTTCTGGGCAGGGAGCATCCAGACACTGCGACCACTCTAAATAATCTGGCAGTATTTTATCAAGCTCAAGGCCGGTATGATAAGGCAGAACCCCTGCATCTGCGTGCGCTCAAAATCAAGGAGCAGGTCTTGGGTGCAGAGCATCCGCATACGGCATATTCGCTGGGAAATCTGGCAAATCTGTACTGGGCTCAGGGCAGGTATGCCGAAGCTGAGCCCTTGCTGCTCAAGGCACATCAGATCATCGAGCAGGCCTTGGGTGCAGAGCATCGTGATACGGCAGTTTCATTGCACCATCTTGCAGATTTGTACAAAGCTCAAAACAAATACGTCCAGGCTGAGCCCTTATATCTGCAGGCGCTACAGATCACCCAGCAGACTTTGGGGGCAGAACATCCCGATTTGGCAACTACGCTGAACAATCTGGCGCATTTGTATAAGGCCCAAGGTAAGTATAGTGAGGCCGAACCCATATATCTGCGGGCGTTGAAGATATATGAACAAGTCCTGGGTGCCCAGCATCCCGATACGGCAACTTCCTTGGGGAGTCTGGCCGGTTTGTACTATGCTCAAGGGCATTATGATCAGGCCGAACCCTTGTTTTTACGAGCGCTTCAGATCAGGGAGGATGTCTTGGGTGACGGCTACCTGGAAACGGCAATTTCGCTGAATAATCTGGCCACCGTCTATAAGGCACAAGGCAATTATGCTGAAACCGAACCCTTGTTTCTAAAGGCTTTACAGATCTGTGATACTTTGCTGGGTCCTCAGCATCCCAATACGATCATCACCCTCAATAATTTAATAGATATTTACGAGAAGATGGGGGATCCTGAGCAAGCGGCATATTATAAAGCTATGCTCTCTAAGGAAGAGATAGAAGCAATAAATAATAAATAGCATCACAGAGTTAAAACCCGATGGGTAAGTGGATTGCAGTAAATAAAGCATATAACACCAAAGCTAAAAAAGAGGTAATTATAGCAGAGAATAAGACAAGTAAAATCCAGGAAACAAGATTCCACCCTTTGGGTTTGTCTTCTATGAGAATTTGAATTGTTACATACAGTAAGCATATAAATATTGCTAAGAGTATCATGAGCAGTATTTTGACAAGGGCATAATTGTGTCCCGCTCTATCTAATATTGTTTTAATTTTTATAATGCTTTTCTGTTTAACGATTGTCGCTGATGCAACTATCTTCTTTTCAATACCACCCTTGTATATTAGTTGTAATATAGCGCCATCACCCTTTTCAAGTATAACCCAGTCTATGTTCACAATCCCTTTGTCTATTGCCAAGGTATCAAGAACTATACCCGCCTCGCTTCTACTTGTTTTTAGTATTCTTGCTTCCAGAATACTTGTGCTATCTTCAATACATACCATCGGTTGACTTAATATATCTTCATTTCTAATTGGCTTTCTACCTCCATTCCATATTTCGATCTGTGCTATAGATACATTACTGTTTATAGCTTTCCCATCATAAAAAACAGATATTCGAGAAGTTGCATTTTTATTGACTACCGCAGTTTTAACTGGATGCACATGATAACTTAATTCTGGTTTTTCAATATTCACGAAAGTAGAATAAATTGCTAATCCGAAGCCTAAAGCTCCAAAAACAAGACTTGCTATTGATACCCATGGATTTGAAGCAATCCACTTAACAATTCTGCCTTTTTCTTTTGGTGTTTTTGTCATCTTGACACCTCATTCTTCGTAATTAGGTTAGAGCAAGCAACACAAGATTCAATAATATCATTTGAATAATTTAAGATTACAATGTACATAGATCGTATTCCGTCAACAGTAAAATACGATGATCATGTCTCACAGAACTCGTATTTTGATGCTCGTAGTTCTGCTTTGGGGGAAGGGCCTCTAGTGTAAACGTTTTCATCATTACACATCACTAAAATCTATTTCTATTTGTTTTGTCATAGTTAAATCCCTGAAGAGGACAAAATCCAAGATGGTATTGCTAGCATATTGGTCCACATATGCGAATTTATTTTCCACGTGTTCGTTGTTTAAGTATGGTTCGATGTATTTTGGAACCTGAGGGTACCTACGAACATCGGTACTATCGTAAAGCTCTCTTAAAATTGCAAGTTTTTCGTCTTTACTACCTTCCGAAATCATGAAGAGGTATAGAACATAATCCACATAAAGCTTACCCTCTTTGCAATAACCTCTTACAAATCTCAGTAGAAATTTGTAATGGACTTCACGGCTTATCAGATATGCATAGTTCAAGAATATTGATCTTCCGAAGCTATTCAGACTAAGTCCATAATCCAATATCCTATCTATCATAGACCATGATGTGTCGAACTTATTCATGCAGCACCACAAGGGAGCCTGAAACACTACCATATCTCGATAGAGGGTCTCGATCTCATCTATTTGATCAATCATGCAATCAAAAACATCCATCCATGATTCTTGCCGAAACTCGTCTGAATACCTGTTTACCAAATAGATGATGGCATAAGCAAGATATTCTGTTTCTTTGTTTAGTTCGTTTGGAAATTTTCGAACCGATGCCAGATAAAGATCAAGCAAACTCTTAGTTGTGCCTAAAACAGATACATTTTTTTGCATATCTCCTCATTGATGAAAGGTTCTTGCCTTCCTCAACCTATTTGCAGTTAGCTCCAATAATCCGGTATAAAGCGCTTGCACCTCTTCATCAGTAAAGCCCAATATTTTAAACACCAGCTCATCCAAAGCTTTTCTATCCGGTAAGGGATTGGCGTTTGAATAAGACCCAGATTTTGCATCAATCTGAAACTCCTTAAAAATACTGAATACCTCGCGTTTCTTGAATGGCTCAAGAATTTGCTCTACCTTGGTTTTATCTGATATCAGCCTTGGATCAACGATAAGAAGATTCCTCACCTCAAAAACTTGGTTTTTTAATGCGCCTTCTCCCAATGCTGTTCTGCCATTAAGCTCGGTAAAAAAGGCCGTCAACGAACAGTTTAAGGCCAGAAGTGTTTCAAGGGCGTACTCTTTGTTTTCATCCTTCAAAGTTATCATATTCAGTACACAGTCTGCAGGATACACTTGATTTAAGCAGAAAATAAAGCGATCGTTAATGATCTGGCCTTGCACAAAATCAGATACTTCCTGGGATCCCAACGAATACCAGGGCTGTCTCGGCTTGATGGTGGGACGTTTATGAAAACCGCTAATTTCACCGCTTAAGATATAATCTTGTAGGTGTTTATTGTTGTCCGCATCTTCTTTGTTTATCATAAGCAATCTATGTACGAGACGATTTTCGTCAACAAATAGGCCTCGGATTTCTGTTGGTGTTCTTATTGTCTTTACCCATAGAGCTGAACCAAAACCATTAACAATGGGGTCATCTTCCTTTGCGTAAAAAAACTCATTTGCTCCAGTCTTTATTCCAAACCTCACTTCCGCTATATCCCCAAGTTTAACCAATCTATTTTTGGCTTTCTCCATGATCGTAAAGTAAATGCTTGGGGCTTTGATGTAGATCCCTCCCCATTTGGAGCCGCCATACTTATTCTTCTTGCTGTTTTCCCAGCCTTCTTTGATCAGGGTGTCTCTATCGACGCTATTCACACGCAGATCGTCATATTCTTTGCGGGACTTAGTTTCTTCAATAGCAATAAAGTTCTCGGTATATAGGGATTCTTCAAAAGGCAGCTTAAAGGCTACAAAGCGGATTTTATCATCACCCCGTACCAATCTTTTGCGAGAGCCGATCACCGAGATGATGGTATTGATGCCTGCATCTTTAAAGACCCTACTATGGAGATTGTCGATGATAAAGTGAATAGGGCATCGCTCTAAAAGGAACTTTTGCAGCCAGGCCCCAAATTCCACGTCCAGCCAGGAATTGGAGCAGATATAGCAGAGGATACCGGCATCGTTTAAGATCTTCAGACCTCTGATATAGAAGAAGGTATAAAGATCGCTTTTGCCGCTTATGCTGCTTTCAGGAATGTCTTTGGGGAAATCCTGACTGGCCATCTTTTTAAGCAGGCTTTTATAGCTTG
>JAQUJJ010000065.1 GCA_028681035.1 Candidatus Cloacimonadota bacterium | reverse complement strand
GCCAATCGCCGAGAAAACCTCATAGCTATCGTTAGTATCGGCACTAATCCCGCTGCTAAAGCGCAGGTTTTGGCTATGAGTGTAACTTAGCGAGGCATTACCGATGAGGTAACGATTATCTAAGATAACTTCTTCGCCGTCGATGAGGCTAAGCTTGGCATAATCGTATTCATATTTACTAAGGCTGCAAGTGTAAGATATATTCTTACTAGGAGATCCCCAAAGGGTTAGGTAATAAGAGTTTAGCATGTGGTTTCTATGAAGCTGGTAAATCAGGGAGTGGGAGCGGCGGTAGGACACGGAGATACTAAGCGCATCCCAACGATGAATGTTAAAACTTCCATTCACTTGGTAGCAATCATGAGCTTGGTCTTTGTTGTCCAGCTCACTACTGATATTGGCAGAAAAGTTAAGCCCAAAATCAGGCTTGAAGTTGGCGTAATAAATGCCCTCAATACTGCATTCTTGCTTAGGCTTGGTATCAGGGTGATATTCAACTGCACTTCCCCATACACTAAAGCCCTGATCTTTAAAAAAATTATCAGATTGTTCTGCGTCCCAGCCAAAGTTGCCTCCCCAATTGTGGTAATCTTTTAGGATATTGTAGCCCATGTCCGCATAGATATCTTTGGAAACTCTGGTATAGAAGGCAGTGGCATTCCAGTTGCCGGGAAAGGCATTGAACTGCAAAGTGCCCAGTGCACCTGTTTTAGCTTCCGTATCTGTTGCTGTTTTCCGGGTGCTACCCATGATAGTGCTGCTAAGGTGATAATCTTCACCCATTTGCAGTTTATACTGTCCGTTAAAAACATGGTTGTAGTAGCCGGTGTTTGTTCTGCTGAGGAGGTAGTTATTCAGCTTAAGCCTTCGCCAAGCTGGGTTTAACGCCAATACTTGGTAATAATCATCACGGTTTATGCGCCTACCATAAATCCAGATATCTTTATCGAATGCACCCAGCAGCCCCCAGTTGTAGCTTTTGTTCCTGCCGGTAATCTTGAAGGCAAGCTGCGGCTGCACTATTCTACGGCTGTAAAAGGCATGGCTATTGCGCCCAAATACATCCAAATCTTCGGTAAAGAAGAAGCGGTTTTCCGCTAAGTAAGGCGGGTATTTGCTGTTATAATTATCGGCAGCGTCATCGGGCGGGACATCGGAGAAATCGGGATTCACGCTCAGCTTGATGCGGGTACGCTGAGCAGGATTGAAGGCGATATCCAAGCCCAGATGGTCGGGATCGAAGCTGCTGGTTTTCTCTATCATGTCATAGCTTCTCACGATATAGGGGCGAAAAGAGATGTCCAGTTTAGACTTAATGGGATGGCTAAGCGTGATATCCTGCGCTTTCAGGAAGTAATCATTCTTCATGTCTGGCAACACATATGGAAAGCTGTAAGCTTGCTCTGCTTTTTTATAGTTGCGAGTGATGATAATCTTCCATTGGTAGGGAAGTTTCTGCTGGAAACGTAGCTCTCCCAGCGGAATACGCATCGTTATCCGCCAAAGCTGGTTGTCATATTTGCTTTCATAAGTGTAATGGCTGTCCCAATTTCTATCCATGGAATCCGCAGTACGCACGGCATCATGTAGGTTTCCGTTGGGGTATGCCACGTAGTAATAAGCAAAGAAAGCATCGGGGATGGTGATTAGCTGCACCCGCACATAATCCGCAGCTCCAGCATTATCACGAGTGGCAACAGAGCCATGATAAAAGCTGGAATCTATCTCGCACTCAAAGTAAGCAACTAAGCAATCAGCATCCTGCCATAGCCAGCACTTGGTGCTTAAAGTTTCCGGCTTTTTATCCTCTGGATCAACCCGCAGCAAGTTGGTAATTAAGTTGTCTTCTTGAAGAATGGGGGTGTCGGAAACAGGAACAGCTATGGCGAAACAAGTGATAAACATACAAATAGAAAGCACTAAGCAGAATAGATGCTTCATCTTAACCTCGTTAATTTTATATTTAGCAGGTAATGTTGTCTTGAATGTATAGCACATGCAAAACAAGAGCCAATGGGGAGAAAATCAGCTTGTTATATCTTGTTTAAAAACGAGAAGATGTGAGTATTCCACTTTCTCATTGACAAATATCTGTGTCTTCCTTTTCATTGATATCCCAATGTGAAAATTAAGGAGATATGATGAACAGATACATTTTGCACGGTGGACTTATACTTAGCTTTGATGCTAAACAGCCAGTAATAAATAACATGGCGATTATGGTGGAGGATGGCAAGATAAGCAAAATTGCCCCTTTGGCAGATTTCTCTGCGATAGAATGTGAACGCATCGATGTGCAGGGCAAGATTATTATGCCTGGCTTGATAAATGCACATCATCACTTCTATTCCACTTTGGTAACGGGACTAGGCAAAGCTGCCCCTTCCAAGGACTTTTCTGAAGTGCTAAACAACCTCTGGTGGCGATTGGATAAAAAACTGCAGAAAGAAGATAACTATATCAGTGCTTTGGTTTCCTCCCTAACTGCTATCCGTAAAGGGACAACCACGATTATAGATCATCACGCCTCTCCCTTTGCTGTACGTGGCTCTCTAAGCGAAATAGCCAAAGCGATAAAACTTAGCGGTATTCGTGCTAACCTCTGTTATGAAGTTTCAGACAGGGATGGAGAAGCTATTAGCCAAGAAGGAATTGAGGAAAATGCGGCTTGGATAAAAAGCTGCCAAACTCATCCTGATGAGCACCTGAAAGGACTCTTTGGCATGCATGCGGCGTTCACCCTAAGCGATAAAAGCTTGGAACAGATAGCTGCGCAAGTGCAAAGCCTGAATTGTGGTACACACATCCACGCCGCAGAAGCGGAATCTGACGAACGCTATAACATAGACCACTTTGGAAAACGCGTGGTGGAAAGGCTTAACGACTTTAGCTTAATAAACAAAAACAGCATTCTGGCGCACGGTGTACACCTTAACCCCAAAGAAATGATGATTGTGGCAGAAAAAGGTGCCGCTATCGTTACCAACCCCCAAAGTAACCTCAATAACGCCGTTGGCATTGCCGATGTGTGCAAAATGAACGAGCTTGGGATTACGGTTGGCTTGGGCACCGATGCCATGACCGTGAATATGCTGGAAGAAGTGCGCGTAGGCATTTGGGCACAGCATTACAGACAAAACGACCCCTCTCAGGGATTCATGGAACTTGCCAATGCCTTGGTGCAAAACAATCCTGTCATCGCTCAGAAATACTGGGGTGCAAAGCACGGAATAATAACTGAAGGCGGTGCTGCCGATATTATTGTGGTGGATTACGATCCCCATACTCCGCTGGATGAGAACACCTGGATAGGACACGTGGTTTATGGATTATCTCAAGCCAGCGTAAGTGCCACCATCTGCGCCGGCAAAGTGCTGATGTGGGACGGTGAACTACTGCTTGACATAGACGAAACCGCTATAAAAGCACGCTCCCGTGAGCTTGCCGCTGCGCTGTGGAACAGGTTTTAGCGTAGGGTCGCTCTCTGAAGCGACCAAAGTTGACAAAGTGCTGGTGTGTTGAAGTGCTGATGTGTTGAAGTGCTGGTGTGTTGAAGTGCTGATGTGTTGGCGTGAGGGACTTCGTTCCGGAGTTGCAGGCGTCTCGCCTGTACTGGTGTGCTGAAGTAACAAAGTGATAGAGAGATGATGTGCTAAAGTTAAGAGTTAAGAGTTAAGAGTTAATACCTTACTTTTTCCCTCTTTTTAAAAATACTCTGCTTTTCTCTGCTTTTCTCTGTGTTAAAAAAGAATTAATGAAGTGATAGAGTGAAACAAGAGCTGAAGATAGTGTGATTTAGCACAGAGTATAACTCTCTTTTCTCTTTTACTCTTTTACTCTTTGTTAGATAAGATAGTGAAAAAGTGAAAGAGTGGAAGAGTGAAAAGGTGTAACAAGAGCTGAAGATAGTGTGATTTAGCACAGAGTATAACTCTCTTTTCTCTTTTACTCTTTTACTCTTTTACTCTTTGTTAGATAAGATAGTGAAAAAGTGAAAGAGTGGAAGAGTGAAAAGGTGAAACAAGAGCTGAAGATAGTGTGATTTAGCACAGAGTATAACTCTCTTTTCTCTTTTACTCTTTTACTCTTTGTTAGATAAGATAGTGAAAAAGTGAAAGAGTGGAAGAGTGAAAAGGTGAAACAAGAGCTGAAGATAGTGTGATTTAGCACAGAGTATAACTCTCTTTTCTCTTTTACTCTTTTACTCTTTGTTAGATAAGATAGTGAAAAAGTGAAACAAGAGCTGAAGATAGTGTGATTTAGCACAGAGTATAACTCTCTTTTCTCTTTTACTCGTTGTAAAATAAAACTCTGCTTTTCTCTGTGTGAAAATAAAATTATAGGAGACTAACATGTATAAAGAGATTATGGCGAAAGCCAAACATTACGAAGATACCAGTGTCCGCTTTTTGATGGACATGATTCGCATCCCCGCCTTTTCCACCAAAGAAAAGGAAGTGGTGGAGTGCATCAAGAAAGAAATGGAAGCTATCGGCTTGGACGAAGCTTACATAGACCCGCTTGGCAATGTAATCGGCAGAATCGGGCACGGAAAACGAGTAATCGCCTTTGATGCCCACATAGATACCGTCTATCCCGGCGACCTTAGCCTCTGGGATTTCGATCCCTTCGATGCCCACGTGAAAGATGGCAAGGTATGGGGACGCGGCTCTGTTGACCAAGAAGGCGGCATGGCTTCCATGCTTACCGCTGCCAGGATAATAAAAGACCTTGGCTTGGGCGAAGAGTTCAGCGTCTATTTCACTGGCACCGTGATGGAAGAAGATTGCGACGGACTTTGCTGGCAATACATCCTTAACGAAGGCGAGATAAAGCCGGAACTGGTGGTAATCACCGAACCTACTAACCTGAATATCTACCGCGGACACCGCGGACGCATGGAGATGCAGGTACACGTGAAGGGCTTATCCTGCCACGGCTCTGCCCCCGAACGCGGCGATAATGCCATTTATAAAATCAGCCGTATAGCTCTGGAAATAGAGAAGCTGCACGAACGCCTGCATACAGACCCCTTCCTTGGTAAGGGCAGTGTGTGCGTTACGGAAGTGTATTTCACCGGTCCCAGCCAATGTGCCGTGCCGGATAGTGCGCGTATCCACTTAGATAGAAGGTTAACCTGGGGCGAGGATTTGGATTCTGCTGTGTCAGAAGTGAAAGAAGCCTGCCGTTTAGCGGGACAGCCAGATGCTGAAATAGAAGTTTTAACCTACGAAGAAGCAGCTTTCACCGGCTTAGTTTACCCCACTCAGAAATACTTCCCTACTTGGGTTACTCCGCTGGAATCGCCCTATGTGCAGAGCGCTGCCAAAGCCTATGAAGCCACCTTGGGCAAGGTGCCTAAGATAGATAAATGGACTTTCTCCACCAATGGCGTGGCGATTGCCGGCATGAAAGGTATCCCTTGCATAGGCATGGGACCAGGCAACGAAATATACGCCCACGCCCCCAATGAAGCTTGTCCTGTGGAACACTTAACCTCCGCGGCGGCATTTTATGCTGCGTTAGTTTATGAACTGGGGATAAGTGATTAACTTCCTTACTCACTACCGCTGCACCCAGTGTGGCAAAGAGTTTGAGCCGCATGGCTTACACTACCTCTGCGATGTTTGCAGTAAGGATTACCAGCCCGGGATGCCATTATTGGGTGTTCTGGAAGCTATGTTCGATTATCCTGCCATCGCCGAAACGTGGAAAAAAGAGCCAGATCCGCTGCTGTTTTCTGCGGTAAACCCGCAATTCTATCCGCCGATACCTGTGGGGAATACGCCGTATTTCAAGGCTCCGCGCTTAAGCGAAAAGCTTGGGCTACCGCAGCTCTGGATAAAGAACGATGCCCTGAACCCCAGCGGAAGCTATAAAGACCGTGCATCACAGGTGGTGGTAGCCGATGCTGTGCAAAAGGGCATAGCAGAGATAGTTGCTGCCAGCACAGGTAATGCAGCTTCGTCGCTTGCTTGTATCGCTGCCTCAGTAGGCAAGCAAGCGGTTATCTTCGCTCCTGCCAGTGCACCCCCTGCCAAGCTGATTCAGATACAGGTGCATGGCGCAAAGCTGAACAAGGTGCAAGGCACTTACGACGATGCCTTTAAGGCTGCTTTGGATTATTCTGCTACGTATAATTGCCTGAACCGTAATACTGGCTATAACCCCCTAACCGTGGATGGCAAGAAGAGCGCGGGGCTGGAAATCTACCTGCAAAACGGGCAACAAGTACCGGATTGGATTGTTATTCCCGTGGGCGATGGAGTTATCTTAAGCAGTATTCATAAAGCTTTTATGGATTTACTTAGGGCTGGAATAACTGACAAGTTACCGCACTTGCTCGCTGTGCAGGCAGAAAGCAGCGATGCCATTACAAGTTATTGGGAAACGGGGGCGTATCAAGATGCCAAGCTACCTGCCACCATTGCGGATTCCATTAGCGTAAAAACACCCGCCCTCGCACATTGGGCTGTAACGGCAATAAAAGAAAGCAAGGGCAAAGCCATAAGGGTTAGCGATACTGAGATACAAGCAGCACAGCTTGAACTGGCACAGCTTGCCGGTGTATTTGCAGAGCCATCTTCGTCTGCCACTTTGGCAGGATTGCACAAAGCTATTGCCAAGGGCTGGATTCCCGCCTCTTCTGATGCAACAATCGTGTTATTAATAACAGGGCATGGACTTAAAGACACCACTTCGGTGAAAGGTTTTGAATAATGGATAACACACCCCAGCACCCCAACACACCAGAACTCCAGCACCCCAGCACCCCCGGTATTTACGACTTCCACGTCCACATAGGCGAAACCATAGGTGGCTTTGAGCTTGCGGATAACTGGCTGAGTTTTGCCCGCTTGGCAGAACATTGCGGGTTGGAAGGCATCGGTGTATTTGTTACAGAAGCCAAGGATGAAAGCCTTAGTGATAAGCTGAGCAACATGCGTGAAGCAGCCAAAGACTTCCCCGGCAAGGTCTTCTGGCACCTAACTCCTTTGCTGCTTGATGCCAAGCCGATAATAGAGCTGCTAACTAGTGATAGCGACTTAAAACTTTATACCACCTATCGCGACGCCGGGCTGTACCAAAGCTACGAAGCCATTGAACACCTAATGAAAGACCTCGCCAGCCACAAACCACGCATATTGGTGCATTGCGAGGACGATACAATAATTACCGAGCATGGCGAACGCAACCCCTTCCTGCGTCCTCCAGACCACTGCCTGCGCCGTCCCGAAATAGCGGAGATAACAGCCGTTGAGAAGCTTCTGGATTTGTCTTTAAAGCATAAGTACCCTATCCATATCGTGCATGTTTCCTGCCCGCAAGCAGCCCTGCTTATCCAGGAAGCAAAGAAGGAATCGGACTTTATCACCTGTGAAACCGCACCACACTACCTGCTGTTAAACGAAGACAGCCTCGCCGATCCGCAGGGTCACCGCTGGCTGTGCTCCCCCCCCCTAAGGAGCGAAAGCAGCCGCGGGACAATGGTGGAGCTGCTACAGGATGGCATCTTTGATGTTATTGCCAGCGACCACTGCGCCTTTCCCAAAGATTTAAAGGATCACGGCATCTTGCACCCGCAGCAAACACCGATGGGAATAGCCGGAAGCGGGGCATTATTCACGCTTTTAGCAGAGCATTTGGTGGGCAGAGGCAAGATTAGCATGGCGCAACTTATCCAGCTAATCAGCATCAATCCCGCCAAGCTGATGAATATGCCCACAAACGCCAATAAATACCACTGGGAACGCTTAGGTGCGCCTATACCTGTTATCCCAAGTTTAGCCGACACGCCAAATCCCTGGATGGATTTCTGGTCTCACTACGAACTACGGAGAAGCCAATGAAATACGAAACAGGCAGCAAGCCTGCCTTCCGCAACGATGCCTATGCCAAAGTAACAGGCATCGCCAAATACACAGACGATTATGCTATGCCGCAAATGCTGCATGCCGTTCCGGTATATGCACCGGTAGCGTCGGCTGATATAATTAGCATCAATTGCTCCCAAGCCTTGCTGCAAGAGGGCGTTGTCGCTGTTTTTACCGCGAAGGATATTCCCGGAAATGTAAAGTTCGGACAGATTATTAAAGACTATCCCACGCTCGTTTTGGATAGAATCAAATCCACCGGCGATGTGCTGGCTTTGATTGTAGCCGAAAGCAGGGAACAGGCGATTGCCGCTATTCCTTTTGTAAAGATAGACATAGAAGAACTGCCCGCTATCTTTGATGCCGAAACAGCCATGTTGCCCGAAACGCCGCTTTTACACCCTGAATACGGCAGTAATGTGTGTAACTATCACTGTGTGCGCACCGGCGATATTGAGCTTGGCGAAAAGGAATCTGACCTCATCATAGAACAAGAATTCAAGACCTCCAGACAGGAACACGCCTATCTAGAGCCTGAATCTTCTCTTTGTTACATCCGTCCCGATGGTGTTATGGAAGTGCTGGGTAGCATGCAGCATCCCTTTAGCACGCGCCGTTTTGTGGCATCCACGCTTGGCTTGCAGCTTAATGATATAGAGGTGAAAACCGTGCCTATGGGCGGTGGTTTTGGCGGTAAGGACGACACTGCTGCGCTGGTTTGTGCCAGGGCTGCGCTGTGTGCCTACCTGCTGAAAAAGCCCGTGAAACTTACCCTTAGCCGCGAATGGAGCATGCGCGAAAGCTATAAAAGGCATCCCTATACGGTGCAATATCGCATGGGCTTGAAGAACAGCGGCAAGATACAGTTTGTGAAGGTGCGCATGGTTGCCGATGGCGGTGCTTATTGCAGCGTAACGCCTTGGGTTACTTGGCGTTCCACAGTGCAATGCTGTGGCTGCTACGAGGTTCCCAACGTGCATTGCGACGTCTATGGTGTTTACACCAACAACGTATTCTCCGGTGCTTTCCGTGGCTTTGGCTCGCCCCAAGTGAACTTCAGCATCGAGCAGCTTGTAGAAATAGCAGCCCAAAAGCTTGGCATCAGTGAGAGTGAATTCCGCCGCATCAACATGGTGCATCAGGATAGCGTTACCGTTACCGGACAGAAGCTTAACACGCACACTGTTTCTCTAAAACAAGCGATGGACATGGTACTCACAGAGGTAGATTACGAAGCCAAGCTACCGAAGAGCAGCTTTGGCAATCCTACTGAGGACGAATGGTATGGCATAGGCTATGCTATTTCCTATCGTGGCATGAGCTTGGGTGCTGAGGGTACGGACTTTAACAGTGCCATTGTAAACATTCAGCCCGATGGCAGTGTGCTACTGGAAACGGGTATTCACGAGAACGGACAAGGCTCCGAATCCGCCATGATTTTAATCCTATCAGAAGAGCTTGGCATCCCCAAAGAGCTTATTCGATACCGCTTTCCCTCCACTTCCAACATTCCCGATGGGGGCACAACCGTGGCTTCCCGCGGAACCTTGCTTGGTGGCGGGGCAACCGTGAAAGCCGCTGCCATAGTAAAAGAACGCATCTGTGAAGGTGTGGAAGCTGCCTTCGGCATCAAGAACTGCCAATACAAGGAAGGCAAAGTGATGGACGTTGTAGGAAAAGAACTTGCCGATTACTTCACCGCCATTAAGCTGTGCTATGCCAACCAAATCTATCCCTATGCCTTTGGTGTCTTTCAGGCTCCGCGGGTAAGCTGGGATGAGCATACAGGGCACGGCAATGCCTATTTCACTTGGGTTTACGGTGCACAGGCTGTGGAACTAAAGGTAAACCCCAAAACCGGACAGATAAGCTTGCTAAACATGGTGGCAGCACACGATATGGGCAAAGCGGTTAATCCTGCCATGCTGGCGGGTCAATACTATGGCGGCATGACCATGGGCGCAGGCTATGGCTTGTACGAAGACACCCCCCTGGAAGAAGGAAACCCCAAGGTAAGCAACTATCATAACTACCGTGTGTTACGCAGCACAGACCTGCCCGAAATGACGGCAATGTTTATCCAGAACAGCGATCCCAATTCCCCCAGCGGGGCAAAAGGTATCGGCGAGCCTACTTTGGAGCTAATGGCTCCGGCTATTGCCAATGCTTTGTATCGTGCCACGGGTAAACGCTTTACGGGCTTGCCTTTGGCACCCCAAGTGCAGGAATATGTAAAAGGACAACAACGATGAATACTACTATAAACGGAAAAGCCACACAAATCCCTGATGCTTTGCTCGACAAAAGCCTCGCTTTGTGGATACGAGAAGACCTGCTGCTAACCGGCACCAAGATTGGTTGCGACATCGGCGTATGCGGAAGCTGCACTGTTTTACTTGATGATAAAGCTGTACGTTCCTGCAAGCTTAAGGTGAAGGATGCGGTAGGCAAGAATATTGTTACCATAGAAGGGCTTATCCAACCAGATGGCTCTTTGCACCCTATCCAGCAGGCTTTTGTGGATTGCGGGGCGATTCAATGCGGGTTCTGCACACCCGGCATGGTGATAAGCACTTATGCCTTGCTGCTGGCTAACCCTAAGCCTAGCAGAGCCGAAGCCAGACAGGCGATTAAAGGCAATCTCTGCCGCTGCACCGGCTATCAACAGATAATAGATGCTATCATGCTGGCAGCGGAACAGTTGCGGGCTTAAAAGAGATTTATTAACAAAGAGTAAAAGAACAAAGAGATTGATGAGATGCTAATCCAGCTTGCTTTGAGTATCGCATTGTGTAAAGTATTTATTAACAAAGAGTAAAAGAGTTAAAGAGAAAAGAAGAAAAGATATGGTTATGAGTGGTGCTGATATTTATAGCCTGTGTAGTAGCATTATAGGGGCTTGCATAGATATAAACAGATGCCTGAAAACTTAGATTTATTTTACAAAGAGTAAAAGAGTAAAAGAGTTAAAGAGAAAAAGAGAAAAAGAGGAGCAATAATGACAGAAGCGGATATTATGTGTGGCAGAATCATTGGTGCTTGTATCGAAGTTCACAAAGCTTTAGGACCTGGATTGATGGAAAAAGTATATGTCCAATGCTTGTGCAGAGAGCTTACTCTGCAAGGATTGAAATATACATCAGAATTCCCGGTGAAATTAAACTACAAAGGCGTTCAGCTTGATATAACCCTGCGCGCTGATTTACTTGTAGAGGATACTGTCCTGGTGGAAATTAAGGCGGTTAACGAATGGAATACCGTTTATGAAGCTCAACTAATCAGCTATCTAAAACTGACAGATAAACCAGCAGGTCTTTTGGTGAATTTCAATGTTCCAATAATGAAAGACGGCATAAAACGCCTTTTTAAAGAAGCACAATAAACTGCAATGAGTTACCCTTTTTTCTCTCTTTTTCTCTTTAACTCTTTTACTCTTTGTTATTTGAGAAAGCAGGAATAGATTGTTGGTGCTGATATTTATAAGCATTACAGGGGCTTGCATAGATATAAAGAGATGCCTGAAAACTTAGATTTATTTTACTCTTTGTGAATAAACCCTTGCTTGAACTGTCCTATCATTACGGACTCAATGCCCACTTTAAGGGCAATGGGTGGGCAATGATAGGGCAATGGCAGCAAGGAAGAAATAGATTATACTTATTAATGAGGTGAATATGAATAACTTAAGTAAAGTAGCAGCTCTGATTAAAGAGCTGGAGACACTAAAGCCCAATACCTATGGTAAAGATTTCCTACTAACCTGGGAAAACAGCGTGGATAATCTGAAAGCCGTGATGCTAGTTGCAGAGGTTTTGCAGCTTTTACACAAAGAAAAGAAGCCTTGGCGCATCTTTGATTACGGATTAGCAATCTCTATATTTAGGGACAACAGCACCCGCACTCGCTTCAGCTTTGCCTCCGCCGTGAACGGACTGGGGCTGGGTTTATCCGAACTGGACGAAGTGAAAAGCCAGATTGCACACGGCGAAACGGTGCGTGAAACCGCCAATATGATTTCCTTCCTAACCGAAGTTATCGGTATTCGCGACGATATGTACCCCGGACAGGGGCATACCTATATGAAAGAAGTTGCCGATGCAGTGGAAGAAGGCTTTCAGAACGGACTTCTGGCGCAGCGTCCTACAATAGTAAACCTGCAATGCGATTTGGATCACCCCACACAGAGCCTTTCCGATATGCTGAAGCTGAAAGATTATTTCGGTGGCTGGGAACAGCTTAAGGGCAAAAAAATAGCCATGAGCTGGGCTTATTCCCCCTCCTACGGCAAGCCGCTCTCAGTTCCACAAGGCGTGATAAACCTGATGACACGCTTTGGCATGGAAGTGGTGCTCGCACATCCAGAAGGTTACGATTTACTGCCGGATACATTGGTTACAGCGGAAAACTTCGCTAAACAGAGCGGGGGTTCCTTCCGCAAGACACATTCCATGCAAGATGCCTTCAAGGATGCTGATGTGGTTTATCCCAAATCTTGGGCACCCATGGCGGTGATGCAGCAACGTACCACTCTGCTGCAAGGCGGAGACAAACAGGGCTTGAAAGACCTGGAACAGCACTGCCTGGCAGAAAACGCCCGCCATACAGACTGGGAATGCACCGAAGAAATGATGAAGCTTACTCGCGATGGCAACGCCCTCTATGAACACTGCCTGCCTGCCGACATCAGCGATATAAGCTGTAAACAAGGCGAAGTGGCGAAAAGCGTGTTTGAACGCTATAGATTGCATACTTATCAGGAAGCGGGATATAAACCTTTCGTGATAGCGTCTATGATCCTAAACTCAAAGATACAGGATGCTGCTGCGAAACTGAAGAGCTTTATCTAAGCGAGTGTTTTGCTGTGACGCTGGGAGATAATGTGGAGATTTCTTTTAACACAGAGAAAAGCAGAGGGGCACAGAGAAAAGCAGAGAGATATGAGGGAAAAGAGGGTTAAGAGGAGAATAAGTTTAATGAGAGAAATGAGGAAAAGGATTAGTTGTGGATGATGCAACACTAAATCAGCTTAGCGGGAAGATTATTGGAGCATGCATTGAAGTGCATCGGTGCCTGGGTCCCGGACTGCTGGAATCAGTCTATATGGAATGCCTTTGCAAGGAATTGCAGTTTAGGGGGATATGTTACCAACGTGAGCTAGCTATTCCCATAATCTACAAGGGTGCGGAGTGCAAATCTGTCTTCAGGGCTGATTTGGTAGTAGAAAACACAGTTATTGTGGAGTTGAAGGCTGTGAAAGAGATACTTCCCGTTTACGAAGCACAAGTTATGACATATCTAACCCTTACTAATCTTTCCTTAGGATTACTGATCAATTTTAACGTCCCATTACTAAGGGATGGCATTCAACGCATTCGCTTGAACTATGGCAAGCTATCCAACCATGATCTTGATAATCTTATAATAGAAAGCAGCAAATAAGTTATGCATACCATAGATTTTAAACCCATCTCAACTCCTTTTTCTCTCTTGCAAAGTCTCTGCTTTTCTCTGTCCCCCTCTGCTTTTCTCTGTGTTAAAAGAAATTTTCACATTACCACGATGCCCACAGAAAAACACTCCATCAACAAACACCCCATACCCCAATATATATGAATTAATAAGGAGAAATAAATGCCAAAACTGATTACTAAAATCGATCACAGCGTAGCCAGGAAAACTGCGCTGCATTGCAAGAAACAGGGGATAATCCTACCCACCATTCGTCAACAGATGTTCCCGGAGACCATTCCTGCCGATATCCAGGCACGGCTTAAATCCATCGGTTTATGGGATATAAATCCGCTTAACCTCTTTCGTATCACGTGGAAGAACAACATGTCCACAGGTATGTTTGGTGCGCCCAACTATTTCGAGATTCCCAGCGAACTCTCTGGTGTGAAAGCCAGGATTATTGGTCTTATTGGCAAGCATTTTCCCACGGGTGCGCATAAAGTGGGGGCTGCTTATGCTTGTTTGGTGCCGCGTTTGGTAGGCGGAGCTTTCGATCCCGAGATTAACAAAGCGGTGTGGCCATCCACAGGTAATTACTGCCGTGGTGGTGCCTTCGATTGTGCATTGATGGATTGTACAGCGGTTGCCGTGCTGCCCGAAGAAATGAGTCCGGAGCGTTTTGCCTGGCTGCGTGAAATTGGCGCAGAAGTGCATGCCACTTTCGGTTGCGAATCCAACGTGAAAGAGATTTATGACAAGTGCGATGAACTGGCACTTGATCCGAACAACGTTATCCTGAATCACTTTGAAGAAATGGGTAACCCCTTCTGGAATTATCACGTTACGGGTAATGCGATCCAGGACGTATTCGAACTGGTGAAAAAGAGCGGAAACCGTTTAAGCGGCTTTGTAAGTGCCACCGGTAGTGCCGGAACGATTGCTGCTGGCGATTATCTGAAAAAGACTTATCCACTGATGCTAACCAATGCAGTCGAAGCGCTGGAATGCCCCACCTTGCTGAATAATGGCTTTGGCGGACACCGCATCGAAGGTATCGGCGACAAACATATCCCCTGGGTGCATAATGTGCGCAATACCGATGTGGTTTCAGCCATCAGAGATGAAGATTGCATCCGACTGCTGCGTTTGTTTAACGATCCCACCGGATTGACTTTACTTAAAAAACAGGGCATCTCCGATGATGTGATCGCCAATTTGTCGCTGATGGGGATTTCCTCTATAGCCAATATGCTTGCGGCGATCAAGCAGGCGAAGTACTTTGAATACGACGAAAATGACGTTATCATCACTGTCTTCACCGATTCCGCAGAAATGTATAAGTCCCGCATCGATGCACAAACATCAGAAAAAGGATCATACACGGAAATGCAAGCTGCTGTGGATAGAGAAGGTGCCTTGAAAGCTCAATACACCGATAATTTCATTGAACTAAGCTATTGGGACAAAAAGCGCATTCATAACCTGAAATACTTCACTTGGGTGGAGCAACAAGGCAAAACCGAAGAGGAGCTAAACGCCCAATGGGATCCTGCTTACTGGATTGAGACCTTCGAAACCAACCTCGATGAGCTGGATAAGGCGATTGACGATTTCAACGCCATCCAATAATATTATCGCCATCATCCTTGCTTCCGGCAAGGGAACCCGCTTCGGCACACCCAAAGCTGAAGCGGGTTATGGTGGCAAAAGCTTCGCCCAACACATCCAGGATAGCTTGCAAGCAGCGGGAATAAACCGCGTGTATTTCGCCAATAAATATGAAAGCCCGGATATGCTGGCGACCCTACGGCTTGCCGTGAGCGATATTATGACAGGAGACGCCAGCGGATATCTTATCTTCCCGGTGGATTTCCCCTTTGTGCAGCCCGATACTATAACCTGTCTTATTAACGCTCATTTGGATAACCCTAATGCATTTATTCATCCCGTGTTTGATAAGCGCAGAGGACACCCCATTATCATTCCCTCTGCCACGAACCTGTGGCTGGACGACGAAAATATGGGCTTGCGGGAAGTACTAAACAAAAACAAGCTTAGCCATATTGATGTTTCAGTGATGGACGCAGGGGTTATCGGCAATATCAACACAAGGGAGGATTTAGCAGCATGGACACAAAAGAACTGATATTCGGACGCCACAGCGTGCGTAACTTCCTGCCTGATGCAATCCCTCAGGATGTGCTGAATGACATCCTGGAAGCAGGGCGTTTGGCACCCTCAACGCAAAACAGGCAGCCTTGGCGTTATCTGGTGTTTACGGATAATGATAAAATACAAAAGCTTGCCCTGAATTGCGGGCTTATCGGGATGTCCAACTTCTGCATCCGTAAAGCTCCCTGCCTCATTATTGCATGTGCCGATATGAAGGCGAACCTGAGAATAAACAAACAGGATTACTATCTGGTGGATACCGCTATCTCCTTTCACCAAATGATGCTAATGGCGCGTTCCTATGGCATTGGTAGCTGTTGGCTGGCTGCCTTTTCCGAGAAGAAGCTACGCAGCTATCTAAAATTACCTGATACTTGGCGGATTGTGGGGCTTTCTCCCTTTGGCTATCCGGCAGACAAGAAAAGCACTTATACTAAATTGGTAAGCAGCTTTGCTGGTAGCGACAGCAGGAAAGAAATAAGCGATATTGTAAGATACTTATAGTTTCTATCTTCCTGCTCATAGGAGCCTTCTGAATAAACCCATATAGCAAAACCCCGAACCGAAGTTCGGGGTTTTCGTTTAATTAACGGTTAACTCGTTAACCTGTTATTTCATCATGATCATTTTCTTGGTAGAGCTGTATTTGCCAGTGTTCATCTTGTAATAGTAAACACCGCTGGATACTGCGCGACCGTTATTATCCTTACCATTCCATACTACGCTGTGGTTGCCTGTTTCTTGCACGCCGTTCAGCATGGTTTTCACCAACTGACCTTTAACGTTGTAGATTTCGAGGCTAACTGGGGCTGTTTCCTTCATGTTAAAGGAAATAGTAGTTTCTGGATTGAAGGGGTTAGGATAGTTTCCAGTAAGTTCTGTAGCAACTACAGGGGCATTCTCATCTCCATTTGCACTGCCACTGCCAATAACACTTACATCATCAACGAAGAAGATGAAGGCGTCATTGGATACGCACTGAATACCAATATACACAGGAACGTTACCAGTAGTAATACTATAGGTAAATTCAGTCCAATCAACAGGAGCTTCTATGTATGTAGCACCGCTGATAATGGTGAAGTTCGCAGGAGCTGTTCCAGTAGTGGAAACACCAACCTTGAAGCGTTCAAGACCATAATCTGCAATGTGTGATCTTGCCCAGAACTTAATCTGAGAAGCACCGGTAAGCTGTGGAGTGATTAACCAGTCATTATTTGGTCCTGTACCATCAGGTGGCATAACTGATGCAAAACAGGCTGCCATCTTGGCTCCAGCATGAGGAATTATAGTGGTTAATACTGGTACCGTTGCGCTTGGATTGAAGACGATATAGGCTTGTGCTGCATAGCCATTTAGCCATGTAGTACCAGTCATGCCATAGGTTGTGCTTAGATCAACGTCCACACAAGTCCATGGGGCGAAGGAGATGGCGAAGTCTGTATAGGTTTCAAATCCATCTACAAGAAGGTTCGCTGTAGGTGCAAGTACGAAGTTCACAGTAGTAGTAGAACCAGTTACTACAATCACACCAGTCTGAGTGGAAGAGGCATAATTTGGATGTGAAGCAATAACGCTATGAGTTCCTGCGGGAACTGTAACACTATATGCGCCTTGAGCATTGGTTGTGGCTGTCCATTCACCGCTGGTAACGGTTGCACCGTTAATGGCAGCGTTTAGTTGGTCACGAACGATACCGGCAATGGTTCCAACCTGAGTTAACTTGTTAAGTTGGTTGGACAGTGTGGGTATAGATAGTGCACCAGCAGTATAAACAGCTTTCACTGCCCATTTGTATGTGCCATCGGGTAAATCACCCCAGCCAGCGTCTTGGTAAGCGGTAGCTGAGATAGGATTGGTAGTAAGGCTTGTCCAGCCGGTTTCATTGGTTTCTTGTCCGGCAATCAAACGCCATACTTTGTATCCGGTAAGGGCGCGGGAAGGATCAATATCCACATTCTGGAACAGAGTTGAAACACTCTTGCTTGTTTTCGCACCAGGTGCAGACCAAGTAATGTTTACATTGCTGCCAGCCACAACTGCCGAAACGCCAGTGACAGGTAAAGTAATCTCTGTCATCACGAAGTTCTGGGTGGTGGATTGCAAACCAACTATTACTACGTTTGCTTGAGAAGCGGGTTGATAACCAACTTTTGCAGCAGTTACGTTGTAAGTGCCAGCATAAACGCTAACGCTATAAGCACCAGTAGCATTGGTAATGCCGCTATAAGTGCCAGCGGTTACAGTTACGCCTGCGATTGGCAGGTCTGTACCAAATTCGGTAATTGTGCCAGTGAGCACACCCATCATGCCTTTGTCAATTGAGTTTGAGAATGCAGGAGCTGACAGCACACCATTGGTGTAAGCTGCTTTCACTGCATACTTGTAAACTCCGGAAGGCATAGGTTGCCAAGTAGTATCGGTGTATTCGGTAGGTGTTACATTGGCGGTTGTGAGGCTTGTCCAAGCTGCTTCATTTGTTACATCTGAAGCTAATAGACGCCACACTCTGTATCCCATCATTGTACGGTCGTTGCTTGCGTCCTGTCTGCTTTGAACAGCAGTGCTGGAAGCGATACGAACGGGATTGGGAGTTACAACGCTACGAGGTAAGCTGATAGACGATGTAGCTACTACAGGGTAGGATGCTTTCGCCATGGGCATGGGTGCGCCAATAGAGAAATCATCTAAGAAGAAGATGAAGGCATCATTAGAAACACATTGGATACCAACATACACTTGCTGTCCAGTATAAGCAGCCAGACTGTATGTGAAGTTAGTCCAATCAATTGGAGCTTCTACATAAGTTGCGCCACTAATAATGGTGAAATTGGCAGGAGCGGTTCCAGTGGTGGATACACCAACCTTGAACCTTTCCAAGCCATAATCTTCCATATATGATTGTGCCCAGAAGCTTACTTCATCGCCGCCACCAACTGTAACCTGCGGAGAGATTAACCAGTCGTTGTTAGGAGGAGTAGTGGATGCAAAGCATGCCGCCATTTTAGCTCCGCTGTGGGCAGGATGTTCCAAAATAGGAGTTGTCATGCTTGGATTGAAGATCATGTATGCCATAGCAACACCTGTATTCGGGAAAGTAATTCCCTGGAATCCATAAGTAGTGCTGAGGTCAACATCCACCACTGTCCATGGTGCGAAGTCTATTGCGAAGTCTGCGTAGGATTCGAAATCGTCAAAGAAGCCAGTGGGTCCTGTGCCGGGAGCATTCCAGGTGATGTCCACTTGCGTGAAATCTGCCGATTCATTAGCAACAACACCAGAGGCTGGGTTAGCAATTTCGTTTACGGTAACATTGTTCATGTTAACGTTAGTTGTGCCAACAACAACCTGTCCAGTAGCTGGCTGATAGCCAGTAGC
>JAQUJJ010000227.1 GCA_028681035.1 Candidatus Cloacimonadota bacterium | reverse complement strand
GATGATAAATAGTGTGATTGGTTGTTTGACCTTAGATAGAGTGTAAGAGGTGAGGACTTAAAATGTTCTCAAAGAACGTCAGTAACAATGAGTTGGAATTTACACCAACATTTGGGACTCAACTTATACTCATTCTCTTGACCCGGGACTTAGTATCATTTCTCCGTTAGCAGTTGGCGCTGTTGACAATACTCCAAATAACGATATTGTTTGGGTTCAAAGCAATTATGTCCCCAACAGTGCAATAAATATCTACACACAATTAGTTAAGCTGACATATGTAGAGAGTAGAGGTAAAAACTTCAAAATTGATTATGGAACCCTGGACGAAGTAGTGTGGGGAATCGACTCGATCACAAATTATGGCTGCACTGAATTGATTCTGAGCAGGCCGCATCCTGAAGAATCTCAATTTAGAAGAGCTTACATTTATGTTGGAATAGGATACACACGAATGTTTGGCATTCCCTACATCGAAGGCCAAATTGGTCAATATGCCACTAAATGTATTGACTTCTGCTATGGCTATAATGAAGTATGGGTTCATGCGCTTTCTGACAATCCGTCGAACACTTCACAGATAGCCCAGCGAGCATACAAAATTATTGCTGGAGACTTCATAGAATCAAACCCAGGGGTCGAGATTCTTGTAGGCGCTACGGAAGAAATCTTAGACTCAGAAACTGGTGATTTTATTCAGTATATAAGGAATGATTATCTTCCACTTACCTCGCCACCAATCTACCTCAGTAAACATTATCAACCTACTGTAATCACAGATTATAACAATAATGGCATTAAAGATGTGTTTGTTTACAAAGGTGGTGATATTCACGGATTTGATGCAAACCATAATAAAATCGACTTGTATAGCTATACTTTGCCACAGAACCAGTTAATCATGTCTTTAGTAGCAGGTAATGCAAGAGATTTTCATGTACAAGACCTGTATGCTATGGCAACATACAATGGCGACAGCTATGTCTATTACATTCCGATTTCATCTCATCATGAAAGATTCTATTATGATTGGAGACAATTCAGCAATAATGCTCGTAAAACTTGCGAGTATCTACAAGCTCTGCCAGCAGTCGTAAGTATCAATACCTTGCTATGGAATCATTGTGAAATTGATAAGGATATTCTAATTGATAATAGCCTAATAATTTCCCAAGGCACACGTGTCAAGTTTAGAGGGTCTACCTCATTGATAGGACATGGAGAATTTGTTGCTGATGGAAATCAAAGTTATCCAATTTCAATTAGTGGTATGTGCCCGAAATATCTTCCTGGATATTGGAATGGAATATCTATGCATAGTTCATCAACTATGGGATTACGTTATGCTGAGTTGTCGAATGCTTGCGCAGCAATTGATTTATATAATGCCGGAAGTAACATTATATCATTCAGCAAATTCTTCTCAAACCAGTATTCTATAAGATTATACAGTGCACTGCTTGATATGTGGCACACTGAAATAAAGAAATCAGTGACCGGAATAGCAGCTTTCAATAACTCTGATTTAAACTTAGGATACTCAACGGGATCAAACAATATATCGTTTAACCGAACTGGCATCTATTCGCATGAATCTTCACCTTACTTAGATGAAGGCTGTAATGATATTAATAATCCCGGATTACAAAGTTGGAATATCTTCTCTGTGAATACGCCCGATGGAATAAAGGCTCAGTCAAACTGGTGGGGGAACGATGGCTACGATCCACCTTACATTGAGAGAACCTTTAATGAACCGGATATCATAACGTATGCTCCATTCCTGTTAACGTCCAATGTCGATGCGAAACAAGGCAAATCTCAGTCTGACTTTATGATTGCAGAGGCATTAAGATGTGATGAGCAATGGGCTCAAGCTATTCCCTACTACGAAACGGTAAACTCTGATAATACAATGGGGCCAGAAACATATATGTCAGTAAATGGGCTCTTCAAATGCCATCAGGAACTTAATAGCCTGAGCAGTCATAAGACGTGGCTGCTTACAAAAATAAGCAATAGCACCGAAAGCTCTTATAACAAGTATCTTCTAAATAATCTTGCTATGGCGAATCGTGTGTTAGGTGATTTCCAAGAAGCTCTTGATTATTATGAGAGTATTCTTGATAATATTCCAAGTTATGCTGATTCTTGCTACGCAATAATCGATATTGGATTTACTTGGTTGGAATCGAATAATCGAATGTACGGCAAATATGCATCCCTGCGCCCAAGATCAATAAATGATCATCTAACGGCCTCTAATAGACTCTTGAATTCGATATTATTAGATGAGCCAATGGAAAGCTATACTGAAATTCCTAGTCTTCCTCAAATCAATGCAAACTACCCCAACCCGTTCAATCCCTCGACGACTATCGTATACAGCGTTCCCCAAAAAGCTGGAGTTAGGTTGGATGTTTACAATGTTAAAGGCCAGAAGGTTAAAACATTGATTAATTCAGAGCTTGAAAAGGGACAGCATCAAGCAATTTGGAATGGTAGAGATGATAAGAACTGCGGTGTAGCCTCTGGTGTATATTTTATCCGCCTGGAAACTGCAGGAAAAGCAAGCATGAGAAAAATGCTGTTGATGAAATAGTATCATATGGCTACAAGATGCTTGAATGCATTTCTGTAAAAAGTGTTTTCAAGGCATCACCAAAATGAGAATACGGGCACGGTCATCTGATCGTGCCCGTATTCATTTTGTGTCTGGCTATTCTTAACAGCCTGCTTCTTAGGTTAACCATGATTTATATGCCAGTAAACGACTGTCCTGTATGTAAATAAACACAGATAGGCAAGGATGAATAAATATTTGGGATTGACAGAAAGATAATCCATTTGTAAGATGGCATAAGTGAAGTATCTTCAAAAATGATTATGTTTACACTAATGAAGGACACGCACAGCTCGTATTGTCCTTAGTGTATTCAGCCCTTACATTTGCTCATATTAAAAAGACAAGTGAGTTTGCCTTGCAAATCAGGTGGAATAATGAAACAGGATGCACTGCCAATAAGCAAAGAAATCTATAATGAAATCGTCGCTTATGTGATCGATATGATTCAAAGCAAATTGAAAATCTGAACATATCAAAGGACGCAGCAAACTGTGTTTTGGTCAGATTCTTAAGTGCTCCACCATCGACAGATGACGCTATAGTTCAGGTTCAGGCCATGTACTCAAAAGTAATTGAAGAACTTTTCACTTCATACCATAAGCTAGCATTTCAGTATTGCTTACACAAGGCTCAGAATCCAGAATTATCAAACGATATTGCCCAAGAAACGATCTGCTGCCTGCTAAAATCGCAGAATCGCATCGATGAGATTACAAACTGGGTGAAAAGCGTAGCGCATAACCTTCTCTGCGAGCACTATCGCACCGAAAAAGATGAACAGGCTCTATATCAAGACTTACAGATTGAGGGGGAGCTAATCCGTCAGCTCTCGAATAATTCCAGCAAGATAGGTCTTGCAGAATGTCTTCATGTAGTTCCAGAATCGATACTCCATAATCAAAACTACAAATCCTATAGCAAGCTGAAAGAATATGACAGCCTGCAAGCTTACGCCGAAGCCAATAAGCTTGGCTACGAAGCTGCAAAAAGCAAGAGTAAGAAACTTATCAAGAATCTTAAAGCCGAGATTCTGCTTGCTATGGGCTGGCAAGCAAGCCCGGATATACTTGATTACAATCAATATAAAGCGATCCAAAGCTTTATCCGAAAGCTCTTAGCTCTGAGCACTGCCACCAAGGAAGGAACAAGCGAAGCTCTATCCAAGCTGCACCCTGACCTTCCCCAAGTTCTGACTGGCTATACGAGTGTAGAAGACTGGGGGATTACTATGATTTCAGAGCGGAGGTTCCGGCTCTATCTCTATCATTTAAGCTCTGAGCAGGCTCACCTGATGGCCACGATTTTTATTAACATCGGCAAACGAAACCATGTGCAGGTGGAAAACTGCAAAATAAACAAATATGCAGGATCTCACAATATTAGTGCTAAAGCTCACATACCAAAGCAGATGGGAGCTGCACTCTGGTCTTACGAAAAAATTATTTCTCTGCTAAACGAAAATAGTCGCTAATCTACAACCCCCATTTCCTGCATTTTGACACTATATATATAGAGACTGAAATTTTAAGGGGTATCAAAATGAAGAAACTTGCTATTACTGGCTTGCTGTTGCTTGTATTGCTAAATATGCTGTTTGCAGCCATGGATTACACAATGCTTGATCCGCTTTCGCTTCCGACTTATACTGGGCCGCTGAGCAGTCCAGAAGTAAAAATAGTGTATGAAGACGCTAACGGTGAATACATACTCGTCGAAATTGATGGGCAGTTGCATGCCTTCTATTTGTGAAATGAAACATGCATTCCGTCAACCTAAACAAAACACATAGTAATCAAAGGAGTTCTTATGCGAAAACTATTATTATTGGGCTCTCTCCTAATAGTTGTTGATGTTGCATTAGGTCTACCGTTTATGCTGCTAATGTGTGAAACGAAGTCCAACTGATGAGACTTCAAAT
>JAQUJJ010000226.1 GCA_028681035.1 Candidatus Cloacimonadota bacterium | reverse complement strand
AATACGGGGTTACTCCGATCTTCACGCCAACCAAAGAACAGATTGTTGATCAGATTGAAAAGCATAGTATCTGGATTCACTCGGGACATGGTGGCAATAATGCGGGTATCCAAATCGTTGAAAAAGTGGGATCGAAGTACAAGCTGTCATTTTTTAAAAGTAGCGATATTAACGTTTCGGGGTTGACGTATGATCTTGTCTTTATGAACACCTGCGAATCAACTGACCGGTTGGTTGTGCCTGAGATTAACATGTTGGCCGTACCACCAGTGGCTATGAACTGGAAGGAGCTACCAGTCACCTCGGCTGCCGTCATGGATATCGGGACGGCACTAAATGCAAAAAACTATATAGGTTGGGACACGTGGGTTCAGCGTGAACTCTCTGTCATAATCCCTAAGATGTTGATGGAGGAAATGGACACCGCCTCAACAGAAGAAGGGCCTCGCAGTGTAAAGGAGGCTGTTGACGAAGTAAAAGAAAGACTAGAGAGAGACAAACCCAAATACTATTGGTTCCACCAACGCTTAAACCTTAAAACCCGCGATGACTCAGTCATAATGGATCTTAATAAAAAACAATACTAGGAGAGATCATGAAACTATCATGTGTCAGTGCAATTATTTTTTTGCTGTCAATTTCAATTGCTTTTACAGAGGTGCTGCAACCCAAATCTAAGATCCGTCCTCCAGCCGCGCCAAAACTCAATGCGCAAAATAAAGCCAGATGTGAGAAGTTAGTGAACGCATATCTGCCAAAGCTATGGACTAATGATTATTCAAGATTCAGATCTATATATTATCACGATGATATATCTGGCTTGGATCATTCAAAGTACGTTCGCGCATCAATCAGGAATGGTGGCGATGTCTGCAAATTTACTTTTTTAACGGAGTATCCCAATAAACTCATATCTCTATACAATACCAGCTATAGTAAAATGTCAGATAAATATTATTGTAAGCCAAAATACGTGACAAAAGAGATTGCAAAGAATCGTGCGGAAGAAGTATCAAACTTGTTTGGAATAACTAACATCTGGGATGAATCACTTTATACAGTTCAGTATCAAGAGTTTGATTATGGGGTTTGGAGTTTTAATTTAACCGCGATTATTAACGGATATCCCAGTTTATATGGAGTTTCAGTTTCCATTGCTGATACGCAAGAAACAAATATTTATCGCTGGAGTACCACAATGCATGACATACCTTCAGATTTGGGCACCAATGTGGTTCTCAGTGCCGCCGAGGGGTGTTCAAAAGGAACAGAATATCTAAGAAAATATTACCCGGACAAAGAGGCAGCAGTCAAAGCCACGTTTATAACAAACAAAGTTGAGTATATAACACCGAACTATCATTACATAAAAGAGAACGGACTGGATGAGTTTTATGACGGAGGACATACAAATCGTCCGGTTCTTACATGGGTCAATTTTTTTAAGAACAACATCGGCTCAAAGTATGACCGACATTTCCCGATTATTATTTACGTTGATGCTGAGACTGGAGAGATGCTTGGTGGAACATAAAGAGTTACTGTTAATTTTTTTTGTGAAAGATTGAAAGCGATGCGATATTTATGCTATTTAATTGCCTGTTTGTTATAGTGACGCTGGAGTTTTACTCATGAGTTTATCTATTGTTTGCATGACCGAATGTGTAAATTATTTTTCAGGGGTTGGCTCCGATCAAATTATCTGGAGCTGGAGCGAAGATGGCGAAACCTACGCCAGAACCAACACCTATACAATCTTCAGCCTGCGCATGTTTAGCGATCTGAATTTTGATAACAATATCGATTCGATCGACTACGCCGCAGCGTCCAGCCTTACTGAACACGGTTGGGGCATGCCAGTTGCCTCCAACACCCTGTGTAAGGTTGAGCTCAAGACCGATCTCCTGATCCCCGGCCATTTGATTCTCTCTCTGACGGGTGACGCGCAGCTTCGCGTCTGGACAACAGCCACTCCATCGGTCAACGACACACCGTTACTCATCGCTGGCCAGACAATTACAAACGGTGTTGATGGTGCGAGTTTCGGCGCTTACCCTAGTTCTACTATTTATATTGAAGCCATAAGTAGCGGAACTGCCACACTGACCTATTCGTATGTGGGTACAGACAACGCGGGGGGATTCGGGTATCATGCGCAGCTGGATATTACTGCCTTTAATGTGGAGTTTATAGAAGATGAAACTACTGACTACAACTTCTCTCCATCGCTTGGAGAAGAGGCTAAACTCAAGGTAAACATCTTACCGTCAAGTATTAATTTTGATTACAGTCATTATTACTTTAAAATAAAGATTGTCAGGAAGGTGAACGGAGGCGGGGAGCAGTTAATAGACTGGGTGGATGTTGATGATCCTCATTATTCGATTACTGCAAATATTGATTTTGATAGCAAGTTGTTTACTTGGAACGGAATACCCAGCGTGTTTGGAAACTGTGCCACACAGGCGCAAGGCGTTGATGAGTTTCAGGGGGTTAGTACTACAGCGAAAAGGATACTTCCCTCCGTCATCCAGGGGCAACCTGTTCCACCGCCTTTATATACAGCCGTGGCAGGTATTTACAGATCAAGCGATCAATCCCTTGTCTGCGAGGCCAGCCATAAGATATTTGTGCCGCAGGTTGTGAAGATGATGTACGATACAGCATCCGTCGATCAAATGTTGGCGGGATATTACACCGATGATACTGGTGAAGCAATGATCCTGCCGATACCCACCAATCAATGGCCGTCATATCGCGCTCAGATTGCGGCACAGGCAGAATCTTATTATTCGATAGAAAACGTGAATATCCGGTTCGTTGATTCGACCACGTCCGTTTCTCAGCCTTATTCGGTTATGCAGATTGATGGTGCCAACTATGCAATAAACTTCATAGGAGAAGCCCCTTTTGATTCGCTGAATGCAAATCCGAGTCAGACGGGTATGCTATACTATCTCAGGTTCATGCAAGAAATAGGTGATATTTGCTTTCTTTTACGTGAAGAAGGTATGCCTTTACCATCTCCCATAACTTCTGATGAAGTGGTCTATCTATGCGCGCACGTAGGTGCTCATGAAACAGGACATACACTTGGGCTGGTCGCGTATGAACTCCTCGGTGGTGATGCTTCAGGTAACCATAATCAGTTTCCGTTTGACGATGGAGCGTTTAATGTTATGGATCCCGGTGAACGACGCTCAATTTATCAAAAGATGGGACGTGCGGGATCGGGATGGAGTTTCCGTTCGCTTAATTCAGAATATCTGAGGTTCATACTTCCCAAACAATGAAGGAAACGATTATGAAAGTCATCATTAAAACATCTCTTCTTTTTTTATTCTCTATTGAAGTTTTTGCCGGTTCTACAGACTCTGCGGAAAATCGGTTCTATGAGGTTAACAAGCGTATTGAGTTAAGAGAACACTATCCTTTTTTTGACGGAATACCGCCAGGCATCCCCGAAGATGATATCAGGCGTACGGATGAATGGGAGGCCTATTCATACAGTATCACTAAGCGGAACGCTGAGGGTGAACGCGAACTTCTCCCAAAGGAAACGATTCTCAAAAATCGTCTGGAGTCTCGTCCGTACTTACGAATGATGGGGCCGTCACTATTTCGAACAACACTGGGACAATTATCAAAACAGTGCGATGGGGTTTTTATAGGGGAGATTAAAGATGTTGGTAAACTTGATGATGAAGATAGAGCTGAAATCGCAAGAGGCATAGCTCATTTTGTTGATATTACTTTTCAGATTGAAACAAATCTTTTTGGTTCTTTATCAAAAGAGTCTGTCACAATTCCGATGCTGTGGATGGAATATAAGGAGAGCTTGCCTGAGATAGGATTACGTGTATTAGTGTTATACGGACAGGGATATAACATAGGGTTCTGGGATGTGGCAGCATCAAAATTCGAGTGGATAAAACCTCCAGCTGACCCAAAATCACCGCCAAGAATGTTATTTGAAGATTACAGCACGAGTTTAAGAATTTTAAAAACCCATGCAATTGAAAAGACGTATATAGAAACCGTTAACGGGTATCTACAAATCTTTCGCAGGGAAAAGCGTTCTCCTATTAAATACTATGAGTTTTTAAAACCACTTGTAAAGTCTCCGGTTTGGCGTATCAGACAGGATGCCAGAGAAGACATGTTGTTACTATTGAGGCATGAAGGAGAAGATATGTTTGATTTAAAAGTACCCTTGGAGGACCCGGAACTATTAAGTTTTTATAAAGATTATATAAATTATATTCTTCTCCCCAAACGGGTAAAACAATCTGAAAACGATTAGAAACATACGCTCTGGTCAGCGAATTGACTTCTTTGTTTATGAATTATTATAGTGACGCTGGAGTTTTACTCATGAGTTTATCTATTATTTGCCTGAACGAATGTGTAAATTATTTTTGCCTCTTCCGCTAAATCTGTGGGTTGATTTCGGTGCCCGACACCAGTAATCAATGCAACACGTCGCCCTTGCCGCGGGCATACTTCCTGTAAATTACTGAGGTGCGAATTTGGAGCGCAATTTATG
>JAQUJJ010000225.1 GCA_028681035.1 Candidatus Cloacimonadota bacterium | reverse complement strand
AAGGTTCAGAGCCATATTCGAAGCAGCCCATGTCGATGCGACTGTTCCAGACACGATGGTTTCCAGCCAGATCATAGGGAGGAAGTCCCAGATCAGTAATATCAGGTGTTCCGGCATCAATGCAGGGCGAATACTCTGAAAGGCTGTAGTAGAGTGGTTCATGGATGTCAAAACCTCCGGCAAAGAGCGGATTGCTGCTGATGCTACTGGGCAAGAAGTTGATGGTATTACCTGGAACTGGGAAGGGCAGGATGCCATTTATACCATCTTTGATGCAGGAATAATCTATGCTCAGATTGGTGTGTTCGTTGGGGTTGCCATTCATGGGATTCACCTTGATCTGATATGGAGTATCGTTATCGAAGATGCAATTGGTGATACTTACTTCTCCATTCACCTTTAGCGTGTAAGCATCACCCTGATTACCGGCAAAGGTACAACTTGTGAAATCTATACGGGGGTTATTTGAGGATGTAACAATTATCATATTATCGTGGGAGGATATGTTGCTGAAAAGGCAATTACTAAAACTATAATGATTCTGTTCTTGAGGGTATTGTATCCCACTAATTTGGATCACGTTTGCATCGTCATCCTCTACGGACAGATTCTCAAAAACACAATTATCGAACTCAAGTCTTTTATCTCCCGCTATGGATATTAGGGGCAAGCCCATGACTGACGCTGATGTATAGGTAGAAACGGCATTCCTAAAAGTACAATTGGAGAATTTACCGGACATTGCACTCATTCCTATTTGATAGACATCGGATGGAATCAATTGAAGTAATCCTCCACCCGATGTGTTTATGTTTTCTATAGTTACGTTATTCCAATCACTATCGTAGGCATTATGCATTGCACCTATTATGGCTGAAACATAATCGACTGCGATGTCGTGTATCCGAATATTGGTAAGACTTAAACTGCCACTACGATATAAGGTAATGGCGCAACTATCCGTAGAATATCGTGATGTAATTGACATGTCTTCAATGCTGACCCTGCATTCCGTATATATCCCAAATGCTAAATCCACGTTTCCATAACTAAGAGGAATCTCGGGATGTGGTTCCAAGATCACTGTAGTTGTATCAATGCCACTACCTTGCACCTTCACCCAGCTCTTTAGAGCGATAGGGAAGATCTGGTCATTATCGGTGCGGGAATATTCGCCGGGCAGGATGTGCACAGTCTTCTGATCAAGACTGTCGGAGGCAATTCTATAGATCCCCTCGTGGATGGTTTTCAGAGCCGTAGCCGGGCTTAAGCCGTCGTTGGCATCATCTCCGGTAGTTGAGACATAGAGATCACTATAAATCTCCTGATGATGCGCATTCAAGATATCGAAGTTGATTCTGTAGATTTCTTCAATGGAATTCTCACTGAGGTAAATCGCATGATAATTGTCCGGTTCTGCAATGGAAAAGGTGTCCAAAGGCATAAATAAGTCATCGGTAGCGTGTTGAATATAGATGTCCTGTCCCGCCCCGGAACGATTATTGTAAATAGAACAGCGATTTACGGGGTCAAAGGTGATTGAATACGTATATCCAGTAACAGATGTTGCAGTGACGTCCCAAATGTTGGTGTAAATTCCAACTCATAATTTGACGCCTATTTGAGAACATTTTAGGTTCTCGCTTCTTGCAATTTATCTAAGGCCATATGACCTGTTACAATATTTTTCATCTCTGCCTTTTCTGTCAAGCTTTTTTTTTGCAGCTACCGTTTTGCGACGGATTACAGCCATGTGGAGCCCGCGGAACAGGGCTGCAATCCATTGCGAGCAAGTGCGCTACCTGCCTCTGACTTGCTAGCTTATCTTTGATTGTTTCTATTGGATTACTAAGGTATATCCTGCCAGTTGTTCAGTCATCCGAATACCCTTGCAGTATGGCTCCCATTAGCCGTGTGAAACTCTTCTTACTCCGGAAAAATGAGAATGCATTTTTCCCTGCGACGCAATTCCTCATTGAGACGTTCAATAGGATTAGTGCTTTTTATTTTGCTCCAATGCGAGGGCGGAAAGTCCAGATATATCACAATATCATGGTAAGTGCTATCAAGCCAGTCCAGAAGCTCTTCTCTGCCCTTGGCTGAAACCTCTCTGGTAAGATCACCCCAAGCCGCATCAAACATGTTTTTGGTACCAGAGTTAACCAAGTTCTTAAGAAGGGGTAAGAACCAGAGTAAATCAGTCTTCGAAACCTTGCTGCTAGCATTACGCATCCAATGGACTATGCAGCGTTGCCGCAATTGACCAGGGAAACATTCGTGAAGTGCTTTTATCAAGCCATCGTGCTCGTCACTAATCCAGAGTTCGCAACGCTCAAGTCCACGCGTTTTCAGGCTTTGCAGGAAACTTTTCCAATTGTGATAGCTCTCACTGTTCCCAAGTTCCATGCCCAGTACATCTCTGTACCCATCTTCCTTGAGCGCAATAGCTATCAATACCGCTGTGGAAACAACCCCACGCTCTGTTCTGACCTTGGTATATATGGCATCAATCCACACGTAGGCATAACGCTGGTCAAGCTCTCGGTTTCTCCATGTCTGTACTTCTTCATCTATCTGTGAGGCGCACCGGCTAACGGGACTGCGATTAATGTTGACTAAACCCATATCTGCAAACAACTTATTCATTTTGCGGGTGGAAACACCATTGAAATAAGCCCCTGTGATTATGCTGATCATAGCTCTGTCTATCCTCTGATAATGCTCTAAAACTGAAGGATAAAAGCTTCCTTTGCGGAGCTTGGGTATCTTTACTGATACTGGGCCTATAGCCGTTGATAGAGGCTCTTTACGTTGCCTATAACCATTACGATAGTTATCTCTATTCTCGCTGCGTTCATAAGGTTCGGCTCCAAGCTGATCACTAAGCTCTGCTTCTATGAACCTTTGTATGCCATATTCAAGCACTTTTATGAAATCCCCCGGAATCGCTTCATGAATTACCTTGACTAATTCATCCCCTTCTTTTTTCTTTCTCTTAGGTTGAGTCATGTTCTTCTCCTTGTCTTTTGTTAAATACCATTTAAAACAATGAGTTGATTTGGCTCAAACTTTTTCTTCATTTGGCTTACCTAATTTACACCAACCTTTGAGACGTTACCAACTTCGGTGATACTCCCTTGCTATTTTCAGTGAGACTTTATAGTGATACAGCTCATCATATACTTGAGATCTCGTTTTAGGGTGTGCGTACTTCGGCCTGATGCGATGCGAGAAAAACCCAATCCCGCACGTTTTGATTGACACAATATCCCCCTTGGTTTTTTGTGACAGATAGGGAAGTATAGGGTGCCCTGTGATTTCCCCGACAAGCTTTTGGGCACCACGAAGGAAGTAAAATGCTCGAGAAGATTTTAAGAAAATTATTCGGAGATAAATCAAGCCTGGACCTCAAGCGTTATCAACCGCTTGTGGGCGAAATTAATAATATTTATGAAGATCTGGCTCAATATGAAGATCAACAATTACGTGATCGCGTCAATGAAATTAAAACAGAAATAGCAGTTACCTTAAAACCAAAACGGGATGAATTGGAAGAACTGCAACATAATTTTCGCAGTAGCTCTGAAGACAGTGAACGCAGCCGCATCGACAATCAGATCGATAGCGTAAGGAAAGAGCTCAAGGCCATGAACAAGGATACCCTGGATGAATATCTACCGGAAGTCTTTGCCATCGTGAAGGATACCTGCCGCAGGATGCTGGGTCAGGAATTCATGGTAAAGGGGCATCCCACCCCCTGGCACATGGTGCCTTTTGACGTCCAACTTATTGGTGGCATGGTCTTGCACGACGGTAAAATTGCTGAAATGGCCACCGGTGAAGGTAAGACTTTGGTTGCCACTTTGCCGCTTTTCCTCAATGCTCTTTTGGAGCGCGGCGCTCATCTGGTGACTGTAAATGATTATCTGGCCAGTCGCGACGCCGAATGGATGAGTCCCATCTTCAATTTCCACGATATGAGGGTAGGTTGCATCACCACCGGCATGGATTTTGACGGCCGGAAAGATGCCTATGAAGCAGATGTGACCTATGGTATGAACAGCGAATTCGGCTTTGACTATCTGCGTGACAATATGGCGGTAAGCCCCAAGCAATTGGTGCAGAGGGATTTCTACTTTTCCATAGTGGACGAAGTGGACTCAATTTTGATCGACGAAGCCAGAACCCCTTTGATCATCAGCGGACCTATCGCTCAGGACAAGAATTTTTATCACGAACTCAGGCCGGCCATCGCTTCGGTGGTGCAGGCGCAAAATGCCTTGATTGCCCGCTTTATGTCTGAGATCAAGGAAGATTTGAAAGATGATAACCCCAATGCTTCACAAAACAGACTGGCCAAGAATCTACTTTTGGTGAAACGCGGTGCCCCCAAGAATAAGGCTTTTACGAAGCTGATGCAGGATGCCAAGCTTAAACGTCTGGTTCAGGATACTGAAGGTATTTACCTCAGGGACAAGATCATGCATGAGCTTGATGATGAGCTTTTTTATGTAACCGAAGAGCGGCAAAACAGCGTGGACCTCTGCGAAAAAGGGCGCG
>JAQUJJ010000224.1 GCA_028681035.1 Candidatus Cloacimonadota bacterium | reverse complement strand
AACTTCATTTAGAATTTCGTTATAGAGAGCAGCCTGGGAGTCGGCCATACTAACGTGAAGTTCTGATTCGGTTTTGGGTGGCAGATCACGTTCAACATCGGCTTTAATGCGTCGTAGGATAAATGGGCGAGTCTTGGCACTTAAATAATGCACTGCAGCCACATTGGTACCTTCCTCAATGATCGGTCTTTCAATGTGACTACGAAAGAACTCGCGTGAGCCAAGATATCCTGGCATGAGGAAATCAAAAATGGACCATAGTTCCAAGGGGCGATTTTCAGTGGGTGTACCACTAAGCGCTAAACGTCTCTGGGCTCTAAGTGCTTTAGCAGCTTTAGAAGTAGCTGTAGTAGGGTTCTTTATATGTTGAGCTTCGTCAAGAATAACGTAGCTGTATTCATATTGAGCTAACTCAAAGCGATCTACTCTTAATAAAGCATAAGAAGTAATAATGAGTTGGTAATTATCCAAATCATCTAAATACTTACGACGTTGTGGCCCTTGCAAAACAATTGCTTTTAGTTGCGGGGCAAAACGTTGAGCTTCATAGAACCAGTTCATCGTTACTGAGGTAGACGCTACTACCAAATCTGGTTTGGTAAACTCTTTGTTGCGTGCTCGGCTATCTCGCAAGTATTGCAGCATTGCTAAAGTTTGTACGGTTTTCCCGAGACCCATCTCATCTGCTAAGATGCCGTCGAGTTCAAAGCTATGAAGAAAGTTGAGCCAACTAAGGCCATCTGCTTGGTAGGGGCGTAATTCTCCAGTAAATCCACGAGTTGTTTTGATGCGTTTGATTCCCTCAAAATCCTGAAGTTTGTGAACAATATTTTGTAGTTTACGATCCGTGGTAACTTGTAAATCTGCACTGCTTAACCTTGCGAAACTAATTGCTTGCGGTGCTGTTAGTTGAGTGTGGATCGAGTTGCTCATGCGATACTCAGGATCAACCGACTCGAGTAAACTTTTTAATTGGTTAAGGCTACCGCCTGGGATGCGGGCATAGGCCCCACCCTCGAGTCGTATCCAACGATCGGTATTGGTTACCTCTTGAGATTTAAATAAAGAACTTAGTGGGATGTGGGCGTTGTTTTGGGCAAGACTGATACTACAGTCGAAATGATCAGTGCCAGACTGCGTGCTTGAGTTGTTGGAAATAGTGCGAAGCACAACACTCAAAGTCAGGCGAGCAAATCGCAATCCTCGTCGTACGGTCTTAAGTCCTTGTACCTGCCAACGTGCAGGGAAGAAGTTATCTCCTTTTTCCAATAAGTCTAGAGCGATGTCACCCTTAATGCTATAATGGCGAGATCGTTCCAAGGGTTGTAAGCCAAGGGCTCGCAGCTGTTCGAGATGTTCACGTTCCTTACGGCGGTTAGGAAGGTATACAACATTGCTGTCACTAGAAGGGGTAGGATAATGAAATTCAACCGTTGCACGCAATTCAATGTCGCGGTGAGAAGTGAAGTGTTCGGTTGCGGCATCTGGCCTTTCTAGCTGAATCTGCGGTTGTGGTGTTTTTACGATTGCTTCCGGTTGTTGCTCAGGATTTAGGACAATTAATAGTTCCTGATCGATTGCACGATCTCTAATTGTCTCCAATAGTGGTCCTAACTGACTACGTTGTAGAGTTAACTTGGGGCCATAAGGGAACAAGATTGCAACTCTGGCGGCTGCCGCTGTGAGGCGATAGATGGTTTTCTCAACCACGGTCCAGTAGGGCCCTGTTCCAAGTACAGACTCTTGTTTTTCAATTCTCTGACCACTTGGGAGGATCCATTCTAACCGCAAGTGTGCAGCTCCGGGCAGCCATTCCAGTAGGACTTGTGCTGTCAAGGGTTCTGACGAGAATTTGAGTTTTTTACGGTTAGGCCAATCAGAAACCTGGGGATACTCACTAATTAAACCCAGCACTAACTCAATGCTGTGGCTAGAATTGATGTACCAAATTTCTTGTGACTCGTCCCAGCGCCCCTCATCTTCGATTGCTTCAAGCAGTAGACGATCTAAAGCTCGGTCTGATAAATCCTGGATGCTTTCAAATAGTGAGGGGGTATGTAAACGTTTATTGATCCAGAGCTTAATTCCGAGGCGATCACTTGAGGTATTTAGGGCTATTTCTACTTCTGCTGGCCTAGTAGAACTTGCAGGTATTTCTTGTATTTCGGTGGCAGCTCGTAAAGCCGCGGCTATATCTTCAGATGAGCTTGTTGCAATCTGATAGGTACTTTCTACCGATGGGAAACCACTGCGTTGGTGAAAGAAGTCGAGTTCGTGCGCCCGAAGTAACAAAGCAACCGCATGAGCGCACCACTGTTCATCCATGTCTTCTTCGCTGCTACAAGTACAACGAGCAGTCAAGTTTTGGGAGGAGACAATTTGAAGCGTTACAGTGTAGCTATCATCCTCACTAACGCGCACAACACCAGAGACGTGTTCACCGGTTCGGCTGCAGTCTTGAACGCAGCCTTCTTGTGAAAGGGCACGACCTCTTTCGAGCACAGAAAATGGGGCTCTACTTTTAAGGTATTTCTCAATCTTTGCATCAGTAGTGGGGGCGTTGTGTAGCATATGAATTGTTTTATATTGCTGGTATTTTCTTTAACTATTCTCACTCTCTAAGTGATTGTAAATAATCACATCATTATGTTAGCGGTTAATACCTTAGAACAACTTGGGAGCAAGAGGCCAGTATCTGAATAACTACTTGAAAAATCAAGGCCCTACTGGAGAGCTTAATCCAAGAGTAAATACTTTGTTTGATTCTATAGCCCATAGTGTAATAGTTCAAGACTACTAAAGTGGCCGACGTGCTAAGATTCGCCATGACCATTTTCCATTTTTAGGTATGTGGCCTCGGTAAGCAAAGGAAGTAGGCCTTTCGTGCCGGTCGCGTATTACACTCCCGATGTAGCGTGTTGTGACATTTCGCCCTTTGTTGCGAACTATCAGAAGCAGTTCGATTGGCCCCTCGCCACGAATATAACCTCGCCATAGGCCTTGGGTGTCAGAGAGACGTTGAAAACGCTCTCGGATTACCTCCGGTGGGACAGCCTGATGAGCTAAACGTTGTTGTTTCACATGAGCCGGGAGCTTGTCCCAGTACGGAGGAGGCTCCGCAGCACTAACAGCAATGGCAACCAGAATATAAAACTGTGATAATACGAGGACTGTCCATCCTAATGTTCTACATTGCACCGTGAAATGACCTATCGTAGTTTATCAAGTACCCCTCTAGGTTTCTGGGTGCTTGCCTCGTGAAACTTATGGGGATTACTAAATATTTGATGGACCCAGCATAATAAAGAAACATAAAATTTGGAAGAGCGAAAAGTATTTGCCTAGATTAAGGGGGTGGGTTGGAAACTATATAACGTGTAGAGTAGGCTGTGCTTACAATTGTACTGGTAAGATCATACTTTTCGGACATGTATCGATTGTATCATAGAGTAGTAATTACTATGGAATTAATCAAAGATGTCGAATAGCTTAAAAAATTTTCTTAAAGCCGGCTTTGGGATACTTATTAGTGTCATATTATTGCTGTGGTTGGCTTATAAGGTTGAATGGACAACTGTACAGCAGGCTATGGCGGGAGCTCGTTACGAACTGTTAGTACCAGTAACCATGGTAGTGATAATTCAATTTGTACTACGAGCTTTTCGTTGGCGTTACCTATTGGCTGAGGGAGAAGCCGTTCCATTGCGGGTGCGTTTTGATGCGCTCATGCTTGGAAACTTTGGTAATTATGTGTTGCCACTCCGAGCTGGTGAATTCATGAGGCCCTTGTTGCTTACATTGAATAACAAGAGAAGTTTTTCCAGTGTGTTTGTTTCGGTTGTACTTGAACGTTTTTTTGATTTGGCAATGGTTCTGGGTTCGTTTGGGATATTATTGCAAATATTCGACCGGCAATCAGCGATATTGGGGATGCCGGACGAGGTTTACCAGGGCGCCCAAGCACTGACAGTCGTGGCTGTTGTGATCCTGGTTTTTATGGTCGTAGCTAGTCTTTTGCCACAACACATTATGCCTCTAGTACGGGGTGTTTGTAAGTTCATGCCAACAATGCTTGGAGAACGTATTCAAGCAGTAATTTCTGAAGTATTAATAGGGACAAGAGTATTGCGTCAGCCCCGTCGTTTGCTTTACGTAATACTGCTTTCAATAGGAGTTTGGGGGATAACCTTTGTGCAGTATTGGTTGATGCTTTATATGTTTGAAGTTGAAAATAGTTTTTTGCTAGGCACCGCCATAGCTGTGATTTTGGCTTTAGCTGTAGCTGCACCTAGCGCCCCTGGGTTTGTAGGTGTGTTTCAGTGGGCTTGTATTGTCGCCTTCTACCTCTTCGGGATCAATCGAGAGCAAGCTCTGGCATATGCTATCATTGCTCATTTGCATCAATATGTTTTAGTGATCTTTTTTGGGATTTGGGTATTACTCCGTTATGGCTTAAAGTTTGGGGATCTGCGACGGCCGGTGCCCACCGAGTAGGCTAGCTTCAGGTTCACTCCCGCTCAAATCGATGGAATGAGTCGCAAACAAAGACCGGTTATGTCGACTGTCGTGGCAAGGATATTGCTCTAATCC
>JAQUJJ010000064.1 GCA_028681035.1 Candidatus Cloacimonadota bacterium | reverse complement strand
ACTTTTGCTTTGTCGGATAGCTAAAAATGCAATAACTAGACCAAGCACACCCGAGATAAGAAATACAGCAAGTAAACACACCCCAAAAGAAAACCTATATTGGGTGGAAAGAATTGCATAGACGTAAGCTCCAACCCCTAAAAACGCCCCTTGACTAAGGGATATCTGTCCAGCTATTCCGGTTAGTAGATTAACCGAAATCGTCAGTATTGTATAGATACCAATTAACACCAATAGATGAGCGAGATATTCCATAAGTCAACCTATGAGAATGGACTGTTTCCGTCCAGAAATGGTAAGAAACAACACCAATATTGAGTACACAGCAATATCAACCCAGATTCCCCCAAGATACCATGCAGCCAGGCTTTGAAGTGCAGCAATCCCTAATGCTGTCATCAATATAGCTGGGATACTCTTTGTCCCAGCGATCCAAACGATCACTATCCCTGCTAAAAACAAGCTCAATCCATCTGTTGTACGTATTCCCTTGTCCAATGCTCCTAATAATGATGCCGAGATCAGCATTAACGAGCATATTGTTGTGGCAAGAACATATAGCAATCTTGTATCGAGTCCATAAATAACAGCCAGATCACTATTGCTACCAATTGCTTTCAAACGGATGCCAATTTGAGTTTTACTCAGGATTATAGAGAAGAGTAAAATCAGCAGTGAGGAAATGATGAAACGCAGGCACATCCCAGATGTTATGTATATCTGTCCGATTGAGTAAATTCTGGAATAATAACCGTGAAATGAGATTATTGAATTACCCCATATAAAAGCCATTGAATTACTTATAACGATGAAACCGCCCAATGAAGCAAGCAATTCTGCCATTGGATCTCCGCGTTTTCGCACAGGGGAGAATATCAACCATTCCATGCCTATAGCCAGTATCGATCCGAATAGAAGTCCCATCAAGATAGCTACTAAGCCAAATTTATAATAGTATTGCAGAGCGATTACAGAACCCAAGGTTGAAATGGCAGCATAGGAAAAGTGCATGGTATGGGAAATTCGAACGATTAGTGATAACCCTAATCCGACTAATACATAGATTAGTGCATTGTCAATACAGTTAAAAAGTAATTGCAAAGCCATTGTCTGACACTGGATTAATCGCGTTGGAAACGTTCACAGGCTTCATCAATAGAGTCTTGCATTACCAGCAAGGTAATTTCCATAATCTTGGAAACATAGTCATTGAGATTAATCTGCTGATTGTGTAACATGTCCAATGCAACAGAATCTGGTGCTTTTACAAATGGTGCTCTACCTGTAACATACTTGTTCACCTCATTTACTACAAAACCCGCTGCAATATAAGCATGTGTTGCCATATAGCGGAGATGGTCATCCTGCCCAGTAATCAACCTCCGGAAATAGTCAACCTTGAAACTTCCAACAACAGCAAAATATACTGTATGATGGAGTTCCACAAATTTCAGAGCCAGAGGTTGCAGTTGTTCAAGTCCCGGTAAATCTTTGTAAATATCAGTAAAACGCCATCCATCCGGCATGAAGCTTGTATATAGAACAGTCCAACCGATGTTAGACGCTGTAAAAAGTGGCTTGCCAAGGTCTTGTGAAGCAATATCAATCAGTATCTTTGCTTTTGCGTTATCTACAGCAGAGATTACAACATCAGCATCGCCAATAAACTCTTTTGCCTCATCGACGGTCTTAATCTCGAGATTTATAGATTCTATCTGGCAATGCCTGCTATGGTTTATCAACTGCTGACTAACCACTTCATTTTTGGGAGTGCTCAAATTCCCTAAGTGGGCAAACTCTTGCTCTACTATGTTACTCTCTTCATAGCTATCAAAATCGCAGAGACGCAGCTTTCCGTATCCTGCCTTAGCACATAGCATTGCGGCAGAACCGCCCACACCTCCCAGACCAATGATTGCTACTGAAGTTTGGTTAATCTGCTCCTGATCTTTCATAGATATCATGTCAAGGTGACGATCATATATGTTACTTACCATTGAATTGTTCCTCCATATGTGACCACAGCCATCCTGGGTATGAGTTTTGACGCTCAACACCATTTGCACCATTAAGTCGGTCACGTATGACATGAGGATCTTTATTTGCCATGAATTCCCTTGTAGAAGAAATGCTTAAATCGAGAAACTTCTTCATTATGTCGACTGATATAGCATTCATAGGCACTGTCAAAGTAATGTCTGTAGGCTCGTTTTTTTTGTTACCTATCATTTCCTCACATATACCTGTCTTACGAAAAACCAAACCATCGAGTGCTAGTTTCTGCTCGGGTACTAAATGAAACCCAGGTAATTCAATCCAGTGTTGTACTCTTGTTGAAAAATCCCGCATCGCTGTGTTTTTGGTTATGAATGCCTCTTCAAGAAACACCCTTTTAGTCTGATATCTACTACTGGCAAATACAAAATGGATGTTTAACTCGTTGTTATCTATCCACTCGCATTTATCATACGGCTCATCAAGTCCACAAATAGGGATAATCGGTTTTGCATCGCTTCTTGAGTTTTTAACTCCTTCTCCCAATGGGACAAGTAACAGCGCATAAATGCTAGGTTGAGTTTCTATGTGCAATTCATCAATAAAAATAACACACTTATGGTGATACACTAGATCTGATGTATATTCCTTAAGAGTATTAGAGAAGTCGCAAGTTTTTACAAAAGATAGGGGGGTTAGCTGAATCATCTTTGCTGGAATTGACTGGCTAGATGTGTTTACGTCTTGGTTTGCTTCAGAACTAGTTCTTTCTTCAGTAACGGGAGCATCATCTTTATGTGTATATATTTGCTTGAGTAGTTCCGTCTTGCCAAAGCCAGCTCCTCCCAACAAAAAAACAGATTGTTCAGTTCCCTTTATCCTTCTTTTCCCTTTCCATACTTTTTTACAAATACAATGATCAGTATTTCTTTGATCTTCAATTAGGGCCGTTCGCTGAGCATCAACAACTTGAGGTGTTAATTGATACCCATTACCTATCTCTTCGAACAATTTCTCAAAAAGAGTTTCTTCAAGATCGCATTTGTCAGCAAAAAACTCCTTTTCTTTGATAATTTTTTCTACTTTATTGTACACTATATCTGAATACCAGTATTTACCAATTTTATGCAGTGTATGCCTCTGATGTGTCAGCAAGTCTGCATGATACCATATCCAAAATGAATACAGGGCATCAAGCTTGTTGCACATGAAATACAAGTGCCCCCAGTCAGATTCTTTTAGTGGTTTCTGCCCATCATGAGTACGGTTATTAATACACAAAACATTTTCCAATAATGCGTCAAGTCCCTGCTTAAACTCAGAAGGCAATATCTTGATATGCTCGTCATCAGATTTAGCATTTATAAATGCGCATACCTCAATTGCACCTGGGACAGCAATCACGCGTTTGATATACTGCTTATCCTTGAATTCTTGAAGAACGCCCAAGGACTCTAAAACTCTCTTTTTATTGTGAAGAAATGGCTCAGTATGCGATAAACACGCGTTTTTACTATCCTCCACTGGCTCTGAATAGTGGTTTTTGAGTATTAAATCCAACTGTTTTTCTGCACCATGACTTGAATAAGTAACTACAGAGCACAGCCACAGTAGGGTCAAACAACTGTTTACGCCGACGGATGCTACATATCCGTCAACAAGCGAGTCGATTACTTTGCACGCATATCTATTGGATAATATAGTTTTATCATATCGGGCTCTTGTAAGTGTATCGAGAACTACATTCATAGCCGGGTCTTTATAACTATGCCAATACCCATAGGTAAGCTCTTCGATATCTTTCCAGTCAATTTTTTCAATTGATTCAGACGATTCGTTAAGTATATCTATTAGCACATTAACAATTTCTGTTTGGATTTGGGATTGTTCTTCATCTTTGGCTTTTGGATAAGCGACTCCGGACTGGTTTTCCTTGCTCAAATCAACATTAATTTCTGATAAGAAAGGAGAAAAACAAGCATCAGCAGCATCCGTCTGATCATCAATAACTTCCATTAGTTTCAAAATACATTCAGTTACTCTTTCCTTGCATTCATCTTCATCAATGTTAGTCTTTACTTTGAATTCTCCATCCTGGTTGTCATTGTACCTTTCGACTATATTATTGATTGCGTCAAACAATGTATGCAGTTTATCTTTTACAAGGATTTCTAATTTATTACTAATCATATGCTTAAGAGAACCGTCAAACTCGTTCCAGCGAAGCTCTCTCAGTAATTCTGCAGAAAGTGTCTCTACGGTCTTGGCATAATGATTTAACCCAGAGCCTGCTAGGGGATGGCAGACAATGGTTCTAAGAGATTCTGATATGATTATTCCAAGCCGTTCGAGATTCGTACGCCGGAAAGTCTCATGAAAGCCTTCCCTGCCACCCATAAGATGGCTAATATCAATCTTTTCCAAATTGTTGGGAATACCAAGGGAGGCTCTATTATCAGGGTTGGAAATAGCATTGATAAACCATTGCTCCCAAGGCATCACGCTACTGGTGAATAGAGAGCGCAAGGCACGCTCTATTTTCATTTCAAGCTCTGTAGTCAAATCTCTGAGCATTTCAACATTTTTAGGATCAGTAATCGCAGGAGGGAGGAGTTTTCCTCCCTTCGAACTACGTGAATCAGCTTTAGTCATATCTTACCACTCTGCATCTACTAGTTCGCCATTGCGGATTTGTCGGACTATCAACGGGAAGCTTGCTTCGCGGTTATCGTCAAAGCTTACTTCTCCCACTGCTGCTTTGTAGTTCTTAACAGCCAATAATCCTTGTCTGATCTTGTCACTGTCTTTCCCGCTATTCTTGAAAACAGACGCAAGGATATTGAAGGAATCAAAGCCAAAAACCTCAAAGAACATGGGTTGTTGATTATACTTCGTTTTGTAATCGCCTACAAAGTCAATCAATTCCTTAGTCTCAGGCATAAATGCATTGAATTTTGTAGTTGTATAAAATGTGCCATTTATGCTGTTCCCTGCAAGTTGCATCACATCAGGTAAACTGATCGTTCCAATGCTTAGGAATGTAGCATTTAGTCCGATTTCTTTCATTTGCTTTGGGACTAAGCCCATGTTTGTCCCATAACCAAGGAGGTATAAACCATCAATCTTCTGAGTTTTAAATTTTGCCAAGACTGTGCGAAAATCGCTGTCACTGGGATTGAAGCCCTCTGTAATTACCGCATTGTTGGTACCTTCCGTAAATACTGATGAAAAAACATCCTTGTAGCTAGAACCAAAATCGTCATTCACATATAGAATACCAATTTTTTGCAAAGCTAATTTCTCTATCGCATATTTTGCCATCAATGCTGCATCTGCATCTGCGCTCGTGTAGAACCTAAATGTCCAGTCACTTCCCTCAGTTACTTTCGAGGGTGACACAGCTGAGCAGAACAGAACTTTTTTATCAGCATTCGCCAAGGGTATTAAAGCTTTCCACCCTCCCGAAACACAGATATACATATCAACTTTATCTATGCTTTTTAGTTTTTGATAAGCTGAAACCGCATTCTTGCTCAAATCCATGCTGTCTTCATAGAATATTTTAACTTCAGGAAGTTTCTCTGCGGCACGTTTTTGCTCATACTGTTCAAGAGCTAAATCCATTCCGCTCTTAAACGCCACTCCCATATAAGCAGAATCACCAGTTAGGGGGAGAATAACTCCCACTCTGATAGTGTTATCAACCGGCTTTTGCTTGCATCCAAACAATATGGTGGCAGTAATCAAAACAATTACGGCCACAATAATAAGCAGATTATTGTGTTTCATGGCTTGCTCCGTTGTCAATTATTCCTAAAACAATCGCATATAGGACTACCTCTGTGAGGCAATCAACACCAATTAGGTGACCAATTTTATCATCATAAAAGGCAACCACTGGACAAGACTGTATATCTAAGGCAGTTGATGTTAACTGAGTATTTTGAGCAGCGTGTCCAGCTTCCAGTTGGATGAATCGCCAGGCACGTTCCCCATATTTCCATTCCATACGGGCAGGTATACCGGATATTAACATCACCATTGCAGCATCATTGATCCAGTTCGAATCCTCAAAATATGAAGACATCTGAAGATCGGGATACTCAGATAACAGATCTACGCTATGATCATGGGCTGCATAATGGATAATACTATTTCTTTTAAAACCCTCAACATTGTTACATATAGCATACAACGCAAGTGAATACAAGCCGCCAGCAGAAGGTATAGATCTTTTAAAGGCTTTGCTCTTGGAGTCATAAACTGTAAAGCCATATGTGTAGAAGAAAATATCTGATAGATCATTCATCGAGAGCATACCATAAGGATTGAATTCTCTTGTACTTGATCGAGACTTAATCAGATTGCTGAAGTGTTTTTTAATAGGTCTTGGCAGATTAAGCTTTTGTCTAGGAAAGCAATTGTATCTCTTCCCGCTCTCAATGATCAAATCAGATAAAAACCTCTTTTGATCTAATTCAATGTCCAGATTTGTTTCAAATATTGGGTCCTCTGCTATGAGAGTATGTTTTAGATCAAACATCTTAGTGTTAACCCAAAACAACTCACCGACTGATTCTTGGGCAGAATCATCATGTTTGTAAACTGCAGATTTGATGTTTTTAAGAAACTCGTTCATTGATTCTCATGGAAATGGGTGAGGCTGAGTGACCCAGTGTTTCTTGCCTTTTGCATATTCCCCAACAACAAAATCAGGGGGTGTTTTCATCCTCTTAATCCACTTAACATTCCAGTTTCCGACTGACAATGGTATGGTTCCGGGGACAATAGCTCTTGCGACCTTTAATCCAAGCTTAGTTTGCAAAATCTCCTCTGGAGTCATATCGAATATCAAATATTCGAAGCCATTTATTGTAATTCTTTTTGTTAAACACTCGAAATCATCCTCCTCATCAGAATACTCTCTTAAATGGTCAAGTTGCATATCAGTAGATTGACAAATCCATTGAGCTACTGACTTGGCTTGTTTAGAATTATGGCAATAAAGCAAGTGGTCGCTGAAGTTCTTAATCTCTATCTGTTTATCACCAATTCGTCCTTTCTGAGAGATAAGATCGCGAGACCCATGCCAGGACAGAATAGCTTCTTTTATCGAACGCTCTATCCCACTTCTGATGTTTAAAGAGCAAGCTGATCCAAGAGAAACTGATAATGGGCTTTCTAATGAGCCTTCTATAAAAGCTGATAGAAATACCGGGACGTTGAAATCTGATATATAATAACAACATCTTAAGTGTATGGTTCGCATATTGTTGGTACTTAAAACATGAGCCAAGTTCTCATTGATGTACTGGAATGGATTTAGCCTGATGCCTCTTATTTCACGGTACCACGCCAACATGAGTGTATCTCTTTCAATTACTTCGTACAGAGCGTATATAGCAGCCTCAGTCAAACTGTTTCCTGTAGCCATACCATTCGAACTTTGAAGCCCAATGAAGCCATCAGTTAAAGTTAGCAAGCCCACTGGTACCGGTATCCTTTTTGAATATACTTGTGGATAACAGAATCTTGATTCCCTGAAAATGGTTTGTGTTGAGATATTACTGACTTTGAATGATGGGGGAAACGAAATTGGAAATTCATAGCCAGCTAAATCACTTCGAACGTTTCTATAATCATATACTGATTCGATACTGGGATACCAGGTTATCAACGAGTATCTCTCAAGAGCTTCAGCAATTGCAGATGCCTTGGCATGTGATGGGTTAAACCCAACGCCACATGCTGGAAGCCTATCCTCACTTTCATCTAACAAGTCTCCATGATTTTTACTCAGTTGTGCACCGTACATATGAAGAGGAAACTTATCTGGTTCAAGAAGTATCTTGAACACGTCCTCTAAGATACCAAATGGCCCTATAATTTCATCTTGAAAGTCCATCCATGTAACAGATCTATTCATGTCGATGATGTTTGTTAGCAGAAGTTATTGATGTCGTTTCTGGATGAATACTTAATGCTCCGCATATAGGGCATCTTGGATCTTTTAATACTCTGAAATGCTTTGACGAAATATCTCGGTTATCATATGCAAGAACATTATTAGAAAGCAGTGAGCCCCAAGGTCTTGTTAATGTGTTAAAAACCTGACCCGCGATGTTTGCAATAACCGAGTGCCAAGCTGGAATCGACCCTTGCAAGACGTTAGAAAAACGTAACGTAGTCATGTTGGCACCCTGAATGTCTTCATACTTTCTACTTATACACTTCATGCAAGGAGAAATCCCGGGTTTAACAAAAGGGCCACAATAAAGGATTTGCCCTATACTCAAAACTGGTAGATAATAACTTCCATCTGAATAGGATTCTTCGTTTAGCTTGATCAAGTTATCTAATTGGGTATCAAACCCGAAAACAATTACTTTTTTCCCCTCTGAATACTGAACAAAATCGTTGAAAGATTGAGCTTTGGCGGATACTAGCTTGCTATATAAATCAATGTATTCAGAAGATCCAAGCTGATTAGTGGTATTACTAGCACCCCAGTTGATATCTGTGAAGCCAGTTAATTTGAGATAATAACCGAGATAAAGGCCAAATCCGAGTTTATCGTGTATATAACAAGAGTACTTTGATAGTGATTCAATCACTTTGTTTGGGTGAGCAGTTAAAAAAGAAAGTGAGTTTCTTTGAGCAATATCTTCATAGTGCAAGTCGTCATTATTAGACTCGTCCAATACGGCAATTAAGCCCGCTTGAAAAAGAGATTTTATCACTAAATCAGTTTCATCTTTAGCGAAACCTTTCTCAGACATAATACTTTTTATGTTTCCAACAGTATTAACCCCATCAAGAGCATCCCTCATTATGCTACTAACGGTCAATCCTTTACCGTCAAAATCAGCCTGTTTGATCAATCCTAAATGATCAGAAAAAACTTCCCAGTTACCTGATTTACTCTCTCTTAGGAATACATCTGACCGAAAAACAAGAATGCTACTATCTCGAAACATAGAGAATCCAGATAACCTTTCATCAGTTACCGTTTCTATTCTTGCCTTTGGATGCTCCGCAGCATGTGGATTGAGAAGCGCTTAAGTGATGCTCTTTTGCAAAAGCAATAATCGCTTCATTAAGTTCCCTATCCATGTCATTAGGCTTGGAAAAGCTGAATTTAAAGCTTAACTTAGTGTCTTCAATCTTTACATCAGGCTTTTCTTCTTTTTTATCTTGGTTCTTCAACGTAGTTAACCTCGCTTTTTTAATGACCGTGAAATGAGTTGATCCATTACTTGAGCAACCCAATCCACCTATGATAACAATTTACTACACACAGCCATCTTGTCAAGCCCTAAATGCTGTTCTTCATATTACCTCTCATGTATTGTGTAGACAATCATATGAGTCCAAACTCGTAATGGAGTTCCACCAATATCATTTTTGATGATATTGTTAAAGCTACTAAGCTGGCATCTGCGCCAATAACAGCCTCTGTGGGCATAGTTACAGCAGAATAGACCAATCACTGCAATCTTAATCAAAACGCATCCTAAGGGCATTAAAATTGATTTATTGCAGACGATCTATACAACCTCGAGGTTGATGACTTCAGTTTGGACAGGAACTGTTTGATGTCCTTCTTATCCTGTGAAACAATTCTAACACTCTGCTGCTCGATAAACGCAAAAGATGTTAACAGATGCAAAGGAATTTGTGATTGACAGAATGAGACTAATCCAGAAGTAGTATTGTTCTCAATACTTCATCTTGTAGCATCGAAGATTTATAGGATATCTCATAAAAATATAGTTATTATAGGCAGGCGAATGATTACGGACTTCCATGCAAAGTACTATGCGTACGAGCTCAGCCGTATTGGTGGGGCAGGCGTAGATAGAGTAGGTAGAGCTCTATTCGATGCCTGCGTTGATCTCAATCCCCATCAGATTGAAGCTTCCCTGTTCAGTTTACGCTCCCCGATATCTAAGGGTGTTTTATTGGCAGATGAAGTTGGACTGGGTAAGACTATTGAAGCCGGCTTGACTATCTGTCAGTATTGGGCAGAAAGAAAACGCAGAATCCTGATAATCAGCCCTGCTTCACTGAGAAAGCAATGGGCTTTGGAGATGCAAGAGAAGTTCAATCTCCCTGTGCATGTACTGGATGCGAAAACAGCCAAAGACCTGAAAAAGAAAGGTCACGACAACCCCTTCGATACTAAGCAAATAGTAATTGTCTCCATGCATTATGCTGGGCAGAATGCCAGTTCTATCAAATTGCTCCCATGGGATTTAGTGGTTATTGATGAAGCCCATAAGCTGCGCAATGCTTACAGGCAGAGCAATAAACTGGGACAAGAGATTCGCAGAGCAACCGAAGGTATCAAAAAGATACTTCTTACAGCCACTCCTTTGCAAAACTCTCTTACTGAACTATACGGATTATCAACTCTGATTGATGAAAACCTGTTTGGTGATCTGCCTTCATTCCGTTCCCAATATATGAATTCCGGTGGTAGCCTCAGCGATTTGAAAGAACGCTTACAGACCTTTTGCTGGAGGACCCTCCGCAGCCAGGTACTGGAATATGTGAAATTCACAGAACGCAGACCCATTACCCGCCCTTTCACCCCCACCGAACGAGAACACGATTTGTATATGGGCGTTTCTGAATTTCTAAAAACAGAGGACAACTATGCTCTCCCTCAAGGGCAGAAACATCTGCTCATCCTTCTGGTACGCAAAGTACTGGCTTCCTCACCCCATGCGGTAGCAGGTACACTGGAGATTATCAGAGACCGCTTAGTTAAACTGAGGCAGGATTTTCTTAAAGAGCAAAGTGCCTTACAACAACTAATTATAGACGATTATATAGATGATGACTTACTGGATGAGCTTTTAGAGGATCAGGAAGACCTGGAAACTGAGACTGAACCTGTCACTCCTCCTGAAGCAGATCGTCCTCTCCAAATTGACATAGCCAAATTAGATGCTGAAATAAAAGCCCTGAATGGCTATATAGATACTGCCAGAAGCTTCGGGGTGGATTCTAAGTCCAAGGCATTACTAACAGCCTTAGATATCGGCTTTTCCCAAATGCAAAACATGGGAGCAGCTCGCAAAGCAGTGGTTTTCACAGAATCCAGACGCACCCAAGCCTGGCTCAAGGATTATCTGGAAGCCAACGGCTATGCCGGAGAAGTACTCACCTTCAATGGTTCCAATAAAGACGATGCTACGGGTCAAATCTACACTGAATGGTTGGCTGCAAATCAAACCAATGGCAGATCTTCAGGTTCCAAACAGGTTGATCTGCGCACTGCAATCATAGAACGCTTTAGAGATCATTCCAGCATCCTGATTGCCACTGAAGCGGGTGCTGAAGGCTTGAACCTGCAATTCTGCTCCATGGTGATCAATTACGACCTGCCTTGGAATCCCCAGCGCATTGAGCAGAGGATTGGTCGCTGCCATCGTTATGGACAGAAGCACGATGTGGTAGTGATCAATTTCTTGAATGAACGTAATGAAGCAGACCAAAGAGTGTTTGTAATCCTCTCGGAGAAGTTTCACTTGTTTTCCGGTGTCTTTGGTGCTTCTGATGATGTCCTCGGCTCATTGGAATCGGGAGTTGATTTCGAACGTAAAGTGCTGGAGATTTATCAGCAATGCCGTACTGCGGAGGAGATTGCAACAGCTTTTAACAAACTTCAGAAAGATCTGGAAGATACAATCCAAACCCGGATGAAAGATACTCGCCGTAAGCTCTTGGAACACTTTGATGAGGATGTTCATGAACGCCTCAAAGCAAACCATACTGATGCCGTAGAGGCTTTGGACAAGATAGGTAAACTCTTCTGGCAACTCACCAAACACATCCTGACCACTGAAGCAGCCTTTAACGACCAACACCATACTTTCAAATTGAAGAAAGCTCCATGTAAAAACAGCCGTACCGGGACATATCGCCTGATCTCCAAAGATAGCGAAAACTTCGGAAATGAGTTTCTCTATCGCATGAGCCATCCCTTGGGTGAATACGTGCTGGAGCAAGGTAAAAAGAAAGCATGCCCTCCCGTGGAAGTAGTATTTGACATTACTAAACACTCCACAAGAATCACTCTTATTGAACAACTGATAGGCAAGAGCGGATACTTAAGGCTCGACCTGCTTGCCGTAAACTCTCTGGATACAGAAGAGTATCTGCTCTTCACTGCCTTGGATGATGCAGGCAATAGCCTCGACCAGGAGACCTGCGAAAAGCTGTTCCTATGCAATGGCTCTGTCTCAGACCAGAATCTCGATGTAATACCTGCGGATGTAAACCTGAAAGATAATGCTGAAAGACACGTAGAAGCTACTTTGGCAAAGAATCTGGAAGAGAATAACAAGCACTTTACCGAAGCCCGTGAACAACTGGAGAAATGGGCAGATGACATGGTAAAATCTGTCGAGCGGGAATTGGATGATATCAAAAGGCAGATTCGTGAAAAGCAGCGTCTTTGCCGTCAAAGCCCCACTTTGAAAGAACAGCACGATTTACAGGAAGACATCGCCAAACTGGAAAAGAAGAAACGCAAATTGCGTGAGAAGATATTTGACACAGAAGACCAGATTGCCGAAAAAAGAGATAAGCTGATTGATGCACTGTCTCATAGACTGAAACAAAAGACAAAAACTACAACCCTCTTCACCATCCGGTGGAAAGTAGTATAAGGAGATATTGATGCCTACTACCGACCAATTACGGTCTAAGCTGATAAATAAACTCAAAGAGCTGTTCCAACTCAATCAACCTGATCTGGATTTTGGTTTTTACAGGATTATGCATGCTAAATCTGAGCAGGTCAGTAGTTTCATAGAAAATGATCTGTTACAGGTAATCCAAGATACCTTTGGACAAGTGGATGAAACCAAGAAAGACAAGCTAAAACAAGAACTGGACAATGCCATCCAAACTGCCATAGATTTCGGGGCACCAGACCCAGAAGTTACTCCCAAAGTTATGGAAGCTCGTGCGAAATATGATGCCATCAAAGATAGTGCCAGTTCTGAAGCAGAGATATATGACCATCTCTATCGGTTCTTTGAACGCTATTACGATGATGGCGACTTTATCTCCAGACGATACTATACCAGAGAAACACCGGGAAAGGCAGCCCCTTTCTCCATCCCCTATAACGGAGAAGAAGTAAAGCTGCATTGGGCAAATGCCGACCAATACTACATCAAAACCACTGAGTATTTTGCCAATTATACCGTCAATCTCACCGAAGCTATTAAAGCATTGAAGGAAACCAAGAAGAAGAGTGATGAAGAGATTGATCTCGATGACAGCAGTGTCCCCGAAGGACTTAAACTCCACTTCCGCATTATAGATGCCACCGAAGGCGATCATGCCAATGTGAAAGCCAGTGATGCCACCAAACGCTACTTCCTCATCCATAAAGACAACCCGGTGGAGCTAAATGAAAAGAATGAACAGATCATTAACTTTGAATACCGACCTGACCAAGCAGGAGCCAAGCAGGATGCCCTAAATAAAGATGCCTTATCATGCATCATGAATGCCCTAAAGATAGAGCCATCAATGGCTACATACTATCAGCAGCTATCGACCATTATTCCCACAGAGAAAGAGAAAGATAGAATCCTACTGACTAAGTACATAAACCAGTATACAGCACGCAATACGATGGACTACTTCATTCATAAAAACCTGGGTGCCTTCCTCAAACGTGAGCTGGATTTCTATATCAAAAACGAAATTATGCGCCTGGATGACATCGAAAACGCTGAAGCTCCCAAAGTGGAAGACTATCTTGCCAAGATCAAAGTCCTGCGTAAAATAGCTATTAAGCTAATAGAGTTTATGGCTCAGCTTGAGGACTTCCAAAAGAAGCTCTGGCTCAAAAAGAAATTCGTGGTTGAGACAAACTACTGCATTACCCTCGACCGGATACCGGAAGAGCTATATCAGCAGATAATAGCCAACAAAGAGCAGATAGATGAATGGATAAAGCTTTATGCAATTGATGAGATCGAAGGTGATACTACCTGTCCGGCATTTACCAATCCTCTCACCATAAACTTTCTCAAGGTTAACGACAAACTGATGCTGGATACTCGCTTCTTTGACGAAGTATTTAAAGCCAAGTTGCTGAGCTCAATACAAGGTTTTGATGAACAGTGTGATGGCTTACTTATTCATAGTGAGAACTTCCAGATGATCAATCTATTAATTGAGAGATATAGAGAACAAGTAAAATGCATTTACATTGATCCCCCATACAATGCCAAATCCTCAGAAATACTGTATAAAAATACATACAAAGACTCCTCATGGCTTTGCCTTATTGATAATCGCATAGATGCAGCCAAGGGTTTGTTGGGTAGTACAGGAGTTCAAATCGTGGCTATAGATGAAGTTGAGCAAGAGGTTCTTGGTTGTTTATTATCTGAACACTATCCTGAACATGAAAAAAGTTGCATATCTGTGGTTCATAATCCATCTGGCCAACAAGGAGATAATTTCACATATACACACGAATTTGCATATTTTCTATATCCGAAACCAGGCAGATATATATCTGAGCAATTAAGGGAAGATGAAAGAGATTGGGATATCCGTAATTTGCGGGATGTAACTGGTGATGAATCTCTTAGAACATCTGGAGCTAGTTGTTTCTATGCAATCAAAATTGAGGGAGATAAGATAGTTGGGTTTGGAGATGTATGCCCCAATGACCATCACCCCAAAGTAAATGAAATCCTTCCTGATGGCACAATTGAAGTATATCCAATTGATCCACAAGGTATTGAAAGAAAATGGAGATTTGCCAGACATACTATCGAATCTATCAAAGACGAACTCATTGTACATTATTTGAAGCAAAGAGACACCTACGACATTAAACGAAAAAAGAAGACGTTTAATTATAAATCATGCTGGACTGACTCGAAGTATTCTGCCAATAATCATGGCACACAAATACTAAATCAGATTTTACCAGGAAATCCATTTACATACCCCAAATCAATATTTACGAATGTTGATTGTATTCAGGCTGGGACAAATCTAGTGAAAAATCCGATCGTTTTAGATTACTTTGCTGGCTCTGGCACTTCGGGTCATGCGGTTATAAACCTAAATCGAGAGGATAAGGGTCATCGCAAGTACATACTGGCCGAAATGGGTGACTATTTTAATACCGTCCTAAAGCCCCGTATCAGTAAGGTAGTTTATTGTAATGACTGGAAAGATGGTAAACCCAAGAACAGAGATACAGGTATCACCCATTGTTTTAAGTATCTTAGATTGGAAGGCTATGAAGATACCCTTAACAATCTGGTTCTACAAAACGAGACCATCAGAGATAAAACCATAGCAGCTAATGCATCACTCCAAGAAGACTACCTGCTTCACTATATGCTGGATGTTGAGAGCAAGGGCAGCCAGAGCTTACTCAATATCGATGCTTTCACTGATCCCACCTCCTATGTGCTAAAAGTGAAAAAGCCCGGTAGTGATGAGTACATAGAGAAGTCAGTGGATTTGATCGAGACATTTAATTATCTGATTGGTCTTAGATTAGTGCATATGGGAATTCCACAATCATTAACAACAGTCTTCACTCGCTTGCCAGACCCGGATTTACCTGAGGATCAGGATACCAAGCTGATTATTAATGGAGATTTCAAACAGATTCCTGATGGCAAATGGTGGATTCGCAAGGTGGAAGGCTGGGTGCCCAAGAATCCCTATAGCCCCAACGATGGCTTAAAAGAAAAGGTGCTTATCGTTTGGCGCAAGCTGACCGGAAACCTGGAAGAGGATAACCTAATCTTGGACGCATGGTTCCAGAAGAACCGCATCAGTACCCTGGACTGGGAATTTGATACCATCTATGTAAATGGCAGTAACAACCTGCCTAACCTGCAAAAGGATGGCGATACCTGGAAGGTGCGGCTAATTGAGGAAGAGTTTATGAAACGGATGTGGGAGCAAAACTAATGGCTCGTAAAGCGACCTTACAGAATCATAAATTCACCAATAAACTGCTCCTGAACCAGTGGCTGATGAGTCAATTTGGGATTGATCCGCTCTTGGAGTATAAAGATAATACCAAACCCTTCCACAAGCTGGCAGCACCGATCCGAGACAGCCGATTGGAAGGCTATGACACCGATGGCTTACATAGGTTCTATCATGCTCTGGTGGAGAGTGAACTATTCTATAATGAGTTCCACCCTATCAGTAAAGAGCAGCTCCTCATCTATGAAGAGAACATTGTTTCCTATACCAGAAATATCAACACGATGCGTAGCCGTCCCATAGTCTGGAAGTATTTTCAATGGCTCACCCTGCTCTTTGTGGAAATCTATCTGGATCGCTATTTTACGGATAAAGAGAAGCTCTTGGAAGACCTGAACGGCTATGTGGAGCGCTTTAATGCAAAATGGACAGGCTTTCAGGATATCGACCCCTATTCCTTGGATGATTTGAATAAGCTCTGTCTGCAAAATGCCACAGGCAGCGGTAAGACACTGCTGATGCATGTGAATCTCCTGCAGTTCCGCAATTATGCCAAGAAGTCCCGTGAGGGTAGCGAAATATCCCGGGTTATCCTGCTGAGCCCCAATGAACGCCTTAGCGAACAGCATTTGGAAGAGCTTAAATTGAGCGGATTCAGCTTTGCACAGAGGTTAAACACTAAGCAAAGTGGTAGCCTGGACATGATAGATGTGATTGAAATCACCAAATTGGGTGATACCGAAGGACCCAATACTATTGCCACCCGCAGCCTGGGAGATCAAAACCTGCTCTTGGTAGATGAAGGGCATCGGGGCATGAGCGGAAAAGAAGAAGGGGTATGGTTTACCAGACGTTCAGAACTCTGCGCCAAAGGCTTCACTTTTGAGTATTCTGCCACCTTTGCCCAAGCGGTTGCTGCTGCCGGTAACAAGACCTTTGAAGATAGCTATGCCAAGACTATTATCTTCGATTACTCCTATCGCTGGTTTTATGAGGATGGCTTTGGTAAGGACTATCAAATATTAAACCTGCCCAAGACCTATTCACAGGTTCAGGATGTGTATTTGACAGCTTGTCTGCTCAAATACTACCAGCAGCTAAAGGTATATGCTGATAAAAAACAGGAGCTCGAGCCCTTCAATCTGGAAAAACCTCTTTGGGTCTTTGTAGGGAGTACTGTTACCAAGAAAAAAGGTAAACAAGAAATCGAGCTTCCCAGTGAAGAATTACTCTCTGACGTTGGTCAGATAATTGTCTTTATTGCTAAGTTCTTAAGTAATTCTGCTGTGTTCCAAAGCAGCATTCAGCGAATTCTCTATGACAATGGCAACAGCACCGGGCTGCTTGATGATAATGGAAACGACATCTTTGCCCATTCCTTCAATTACCTGCTAAAATCTATTAGTTCTCAATTTGGGATTGAAGCGCTTTATCGAGATATTTTGGCACAACTTTTCAATAATCCTGCCAATGGACAACTCCGAATGGATAGGATCAAGGGCGATTCCGGAGAAGTGGCTTTGTATCTCGGTAACAGTGATACACCCTTTGGTTTGATAAATGTAGGTGATGCCAAGGGCTTGTGTGATCACATTGAAAAGATCGCAAATCAGAGCGATATCCAGCTTATTGTGGGGGATAGTGATTTTAGTGAGGCGATGTTTGCTTCAGTGAAGGATTCCTCCTCTCCCATCAATCTGTTGATCGGTTCCAAGAAGTTCGTTGAAGGCTGGGATTGCTGGAGAGTGAGTACGATGGGACTTATGCATGTGGGTAAGAGCGAAGGAACGCAAATAATCCAGCTATTTGGGCGCGGTGTGCGCCTCAAAGGCTACGATTGGAGTCTAAAGCGCAGTGGGCATACTTATGCCACCACAAAGCCCAATTTCATCGAAGATATCGAAACCTTGAATGTCTTTGGCATCGAAGCAGACTTCATGGATAAGTTCAGACAATATCTGCGGGATGAAGGCTTGCCGGGCAATGAGAAAAGGCTTGTTATTACCATCCCTATGAATGTGACTGCCGATTTTGGCAAGAAGCTCAAAATCCTGAGACCCAAGAAAAAGAAAGATGGCTTGGAATACGACTTTAAGAAAGACGGCCCTGTGCCTACCATATGCTCAGTTCCTCAGTATTTGCAGAGGAATCCTGTCGTATCGGATTGGTATCCCCGAATTCAGACGATTAAGTCCCGTGGAACAGTTCAGGATGGGGTTAAGGACGAAGTGAAGCTGAAAAGCAAGCAGATCAGCCTCCTGGACATGGATCGCTTGTATTTCGAACTGGAACGCTTTAAACGGGAAAAAAGCTGGCACAACCTCAACCTATCTAAGCAAGGGATTATCAGCTTACTCTCGGATTCATCCTGGTACAAACTGTATCTACCCGAAACAAGGCTCACACCTCAAAACTATGATGAAGTGCTGATACTGCAGCAGATTGCTACAGAACTGGTCAAGCGCTTTAGCGAGAAATACTATAACTTCTGTAAGAAGTCCTTCATAGAGCCACGCTTGGAACTAAGAGAACTTACCCGCGAAGATGATAATCTGCCTTCTGATGAGGTCTATCGGCTTATAGTTGATGGAGATGACGTCACGGTGATCCAGCAAATAGAAGGGCTCAAACAAGAGATAAATGACAAAAAAGATGAGCTACTATCAGTAGGTGATCTCAGAGCTTGCAACTTTGGCAGGCACCTCTTTCAGCCCCTGTTTCATGTTCGTAATGGCGGTAACATCACAATCCTGCCAGTGGCATTTAATGAAAGTGAGTATCAGTTTATTACAGATTTGAAAGCTTGGTGCGATAAGAACAAGAAAGTTATGAAAGATAAAGGACTGGAGCTATATCTCTTAAGAAATCTCAGCAGAGGAAAGGGAGTTGGCTTCTTTGAAGCTGGTAACTTCCATCCCGATTTTATCCTTTGGATTTTATCTGAAGATAAGCAGTATGTTCACTTTATCGAACCTCATGGACTGATGCATGAAGGGATAAACAGCGAGAAAATCCAGTTCCACAAGCGTATCAAAGAGATCGAGACAAGGCTTGCCGATCCCAATGTAATCCTTAGTAGCTGGATATTGTCCTGGACTCCCAAACAAGAGCTAAAGCTCCGGGGCTACAATCCAGATGAGTATCTGAAGAATAATGTGGTGTTTATGGAAGAGCAAGGTTACATAGACAATCTATTATTACACGTGTAAGGAGTATTATATGGATGAGCTAAACGATATTGCAAATCTGGTTCTTAACGAGAATGCATACTTTTTGCGAAAAAGAACTGACTCCTATTTATCCAATGCTTTTATTGAAGAGATATTCAAAAAAGCGTCTGTGGAGAAAGAAGGAAGGTATTTATTGAAAGAGACAAACAAAGAGCTGACGTTGGCAACTAATCTGATTCGTTATTCAATCTGTGTCTTCAGATACGTTAG
>JAQUJJ010000223.1 GCA_028681035.1 Candidatus Cloacimonadota bacterium | reverse complement strand
AGAATTCTTATAGCTTTAAAGTGAGCATCAATGCTAATAAAATCGAAATCAAGAAAGCCATCGAGCATATATTTGCCGTGAAAGTGGTTGCCGTTAATACTATCCGTATGATGGGCAAGCCAAAACGTTTAGGTAAGTATAGCGGTAAACGTCCCGATTGGAAGAAGGCTATAGTAACACTTCGTAACGGCGATAAGATTGCCGATTTTGAAGTATAAGAGGTGAAGAATGGGAATTAAAAAATATAAACCAACCACCCCGTCCATGCGTTTCCGCTCTGGATACACCTTTGACGAGATTACCACTTCCACACCGGAAAAATCTCTTCTTACGAAATTGCATAAATCCGGTGGACGCAACAACAATGGCAGAATCACTTGCCGCCATCGCGGTGGAGGTCATCGTCGCCATTATCGTATTATAGATTTCAAGCGCGACAAAGCCGGAATCCCGGCAAAAGTTGCCAGTATTGAATATGATCCCAACCGCACAGCCCGCATTGCTTTGCTCCATTACGTTGATGGAGAGAAACGCTACATCATAGCTCCTGATGGACTTGAAGTTGGCGCCAAAGTGATGAGCGGTCCAGATGCAGAGATTGCAATCGGTAATGCCATTCCATTGGAAAAGATTCCTTTGGGTAGCGTTGTGCACAATATTGAGATGAAGAAAGGCAAAGGCGGTCAGATTGCCCGCAGCGCCGGAACTTATGCTCAGGTTGTGGCAAAAGATGGTGATTATGTTCATGTAAAGATGCCCTCAAACGACGTGCATTTGATCCGTAAAGAATGCCTCGCAACGATGGGTCAGGTTAGCAATCCGGACCATTCTCTGGTTCAGATTGGTAAAGCAGGACGCAACCGCTGGAAAGGTATCCGCCCCACAGTTCGTGGTGTGGCTATGAACCCAGTAGATCACCCTATGGGTGGTGGAGAAGGTAAAACCTCCGGTGGCGGACATCCTGTATCGCCTTGGGGCAAACCTGCCAAAGGCGGTAAAACCCGTAAAACCCGCAAGTATTCCGATAAGTATATCGTGAAAGCTGTAAAAAAGAGATAGTGAGAGGATATAGATAATGGCACGTTCAGTTAAAAAAGGCCCCTTTGTTGACGATCACCTCATGAAGAAAGTGGTAGTGTTAGATGCAGAAAGCAAGAAAAGTGTTATCAAAACATGGTCTCGCCGTTCTGTGATAACCCCCACCTTTATAGGTCACACCTTTTCGGTACACAATGGACACAAGTTTGTGCCAGTGTATGTAACCGAAAACATGGTAGGGCACAAGCTGGGTGAGTTTTCTCCCACACGCACCTATCGTGGACATAAAGATAAGAAGAAAAAGGGTAAATAGGAGAGAGAAGAATAATGGAAGCAACCGCTAAACTTCGCTTCGCCCGTGGTTCCGCCCGTAAAGCCCGCTTGGTGCTGGATACAATCCGCTACAAGCGTGTGATCGAAGCTCAACACCTGCTAAAGTTCTCACGTCGCAGAGCAGCAGGACATATATATAAGTTATTGGCATCCGCTATCGCCAATGTGCAAGTTAAGGATCCTAAGATTGATCTCAATCAAGTATTCGTAACTCAAGCCATGGCTGATGAGGGTCCACAAATGAAACGTTTCATGCCCAGAGCTCAGGGAAGAGCCTTTATGATAAGAAAACAGACTTGTCATATTTCCCTTGAGATTCAAACCATAGAATAGGAGGAAAACTTTGGGACAAAAAATTCATCCCGTTTTATACCGTCTCGGTGTAAATAAAGATACCGATTCCATCTGGTTTGCTCAGGGAACGTCTTACGTGGATTATCTCCAGGAAGATATTAAAATCCGGAGTTACATCCATAAGAGGCTTTCAGCCAAGATGGTTTCTAAAGTAAAGATATCCCGTAAAACTAACTCTATCGTAATAGACATCCATACTGCCCGTCCCGGCTTGGTGATTGGTAAGAAAGGTGAAGATATCGATAAGTTACGTAACGAGCTTAATGTATTAATAAACAAGAACCGCCCCAATCCTATTGTTGTATCCATAAACATTGAACAGATTGACAAAATGTGGCTGGATGCACGCTTGGTAGGCTTGGAAATAGGCCGTCAGTTAGAAGAACGTGTAAGTTTCCGTCGTGCCATGAAAATGGCAATTCGAAACGTGATGAAAGAAGGTGCCCAAGGCATTAAAGTTCAGGTTTCAGGTCGCTTAGGCGGAGCAGAAATCGCACGTTCGGAACGATATAAACAAGGCAGAACTCCCCTTCATACTCTCCGTGCTGATATAGATTATTCCAATGTAGAAGCTACTACAACCTACGGTGTAATTGGTATCAAGGTGTGGGTGTATAAGGGTGATATCTTAGGACATTAGGAGATAGAAGAATGTTAGCCCCTAAAAAAGTAAGACATCGGAAGATGATGAAGGGCAGAAGAAACGGACTGTCTTGGACAGGATGCAACGTTGACTTCGGCGATTATGGTTTAATCGCTCTTGAAGATGCCTTCATCTCCAGCCGTCAGATTGAAGCTGCTCGTATTGCAATAACCCGTCATATGAAACGCTTGGGAAAAGTATGGATTCGTATATTCCCTGATAAACCAATCACTTCAAAACCAGCCGAAACCCGTATGGGTAAAGGTAAGGGCGCACCGGAATATTGGGTAGCCGTGGTTCGACCAGGACGTGTACTCTTTGAATTAGAGGGTGTGGACGTAAAGATAGCCAAGGAAGCCATGCGGTTGGCAGCTCATAAACTGCCGATTAAAACTCGCCTGATCGCCCGTGAAGGAGTGGAAATATGAAGAACGATGAAATGCGTGATTTAAGCATTCCCGAGCTGCACGCCAAGATGGAAGTTTATCGTGTTGAGCTGTTTAACCTTCGCTTTCAAAAAGCTAAGAATCTGCTCGATCGTCCAGACCGCATCCGCATTGTCCGGCGCAGTATTGCTAGGATCATTACCATTATCAAAGAAAAAGAGCAAAAGGCTTGAGGTGAAAAGTGGCTATTACTCATAAAATGATAAAACAGGGTGTTGTTGTCAGCGACAAAAGCGATAAAACAATCGTGGTTCGTGTGCAACGCCAATTCATTCATCCGTTGTATAAAAAGACAGTTCGCCGTCATAAGAAATTTATGGCTCATGACGAGCTGAACGATGCTCATGAAGGCGACGTAGTAGAGATTATGGAATCTCGCCCGATGAGTGCACGTAAACGTTGGACTCTACATAGAATAGTAGAAAGAAGTAAGTAAGGGGTTTTGGAATGATTCAAGTTCAAACCGTATTGAATATCGCCGATAACTCGGGCGCAAAGAAAGCAATGTGCATCAAGGTACTTGGTGGTTCAAAGCGTAAATATGCGTCTATTGGAGACATCATTGTTGTCGCGATTAAATCCGCCACTCCCGGCGGTAAAGTAAAAAAAGGTACCGTCGAGAAAGCCGTTATTGTACGCACCGCCAAAGAAGTGCGTCGTCCAGATGGCTCTTATATCCGTTTTTCGGATAATGCCGCAGTTATCATCGACGAGAAACTGGAACCCAAAGGCACCCGTATCTTCGGTCCTGTTGCCCGTGAACTTCGCGAGCACCATTATATGAAGATAGTGTCACTGGCTCCGGAAGTGTTGTAGGAGGAATCGTGGCAGAAAAAAAGATTAACTTAAAAAAAGGTGACTTAGTGATAGTGATATCCGGAGAAGATAAGGGGAAAAAAGGACATATCCTGAAAGCCTTTCCTAAAACCGGTCGTGTCATTATAGAAAAGATTCACATGATTAAAAAGCATGCCAAACCCTCACAACGTAACCCTCAGGGTGGCATCATCACTATGGAAGCTCCCGTTCAAGCTTCGAACGTAATGCTCTTCAACGAAAAACTAAATGCAGTATCCAAACCGATTATTAAGATTCATGAAGGTAACCGTGTTCGTGTTTGCAAGAAGTCTGGCGATGAGCTTTAAGAGGAGATGAGTAAATGAACCGTTTAAAAGAACAATATAAAGCACAGGTTGTAGAAACGTTGACGAAACGTTTTGGTTATAAGAACCTACATCAAGTACCTAAGCTAGACAAGATTATCTTAAGCATGGGTGTTGGTCAAGCAACCCAGAATAAGGCTCTCCTTGATAACTCAGTGAAAGATATGGAGCAAATTTGTGGACGTAAGGTGATTGTTACCCGCGCCCGTAAATCCATCTCCAATTTTAAGCTGCGCCAAGGGATGCCAATAGGCTGTAAAGTTACTCTACGGGGTGAAGTGATGTATGAATTTTACGATCGCCTTACCTCTATTGTTATTCCCCGTATAAGAGATTTTCGCGGCATTCCGTCTAACTCCTTTGATGGCAGAGGTAATTTTTCCTTTGGACTTAAAGAACAGACTGTGTTTCCTGAAATCGAATACGATAAAATCGATGCCATCCGCGGAATGAATATCACAATCGTAACAACTGCTCACACAGATGAAGAAAGCCGTGAACTGTTACGAGAGCTTGGTATGCCCTTCCAGAAGAATCAATAAGGAGAAAGCTAGTGGCAAAGAAATCACTCATCATAAAACAACAACGAACTCCTAAGTTCAAAGTTAGAAAGTACAACCGCTGCATGATTTGTGG
>JAQUJJ010000222.1 GCA_028681035.1 Candidatus Cloacimonadota bacterium | reverse complement strand
TGACGGTGCGCAGTGGCACCACACATACGATGCTGAAAACCGTTTGATCACCTCCACCAACACGGTTAGCAGCGTTTATTGTGAATATGCGTATGATTATCAATCAAGGCGCATCTCCAAGACAACCCTAATCCCTAACCCCTATAGCTCCCTAACCACTAAATATATATGGGACGGTTGGAATATCGCCGCCGAGATCATCATCGATCAAACCATCTTCACAACCAATATCAACTACTACACTTGGGGTTTAGATTTGTCCGGCACTCTCCAAGGAGCCGGTGGTGTTGGAGGGTTACTAAGCGACACAAAAGTTTTAAGTTCCGAAACCAACACGTATTTCGCTGTTGGTGATGCCAACGGCAATGTGACGGAATACATTAATAGCATCGGAGCAACAGTCGCGCATGGCGAACACAACGCTTTCGGAGAAACAAAACTATCTGGTTCAATGAAAGATCAGTTCACACATTGGTTCAGCAGCAAACCGTTTGATAAAGAGACCGGGCTGGTTTCTTATGAACTACGTTTCTACGAACCACTTTTAGCGACGTGGCTCAACAGGGATCCGATTGGAATTAAAGGCGGCTTGAATGAGGTTGGATTTGTTTTAAATAATCCTATTAACAGCATTGATTTGCTTGGGCTTGATACGTACTTGCTCTTTTGGGGCGATGAAAGTGGTGTACCCTTTCAGCGAGCCGCAGAAGGCAAAAAATCCGACATTGAATCCTCTTGGAGCTTTAATAAAAAGAACGACAAGGCAATGGTTGTTGGTGTTAAATCATTTGATGACGTCCAGAGAGCATTGAAAGCAAATAAGTGTATTAAAGAGATATATTTTTATGTTCATGCAGGACCGGGAATAATGTTTTTAGATATGAGTTCCATAGAAGCATCTTCTAATATTAGCGTTAAGGGAGGCAAGCATAAGCTTAGTGATTATGAGTCTTTCGACTGGGGAGATTCGGAGCCGGAACCCTTTAATTCTATTGGCGTTTCTTCACTTTATACAGCAAGTATGAAAAAAACAAAGTGGTGCCAAAGTAAAAACAAAGTTTACGTTTATGGATGTGACTCGAAAATAATTGCATCAAAGCTCGGTGCGCATTTTAAAGCCAAAGGAAAAGGCGTGTCAGGTACATGTTATTTCCCCGTTATAAATGGAACCCCAGTTCCAGCTACTGGATCATATTATTTCTGGCTTTTATTAACAGGACAAGTGGATGACTAACAAAAAACAAATTAAAAATTATTTTTGCCGCAGTATATGCGTTTTTGCATTATTTAAGGCAACTTTTATCTTTGTATTAGTCTCAACCTTCATCATGGGATGTAAACCTTCTAGTGAGTTACAAATACAATCCAGCCTTTTTGTTGAGGATGCGAAATGTAAACAAATAGAAGCCGCAGCCTTAAAAATATCATCAAAATCTGATTTCGATACCTTCATTTCGGAATGCCAGAATAAATCTATTGCTGAGGCTTTGAATGCGCATAAAGCAATAGATTGGCGGAGTAGTTTTATATATTTGACAAGAAATTACGCACTAGTTGAAATAAAGAAATATCGACAAATGAAAGTTCAGATAGCAATACTAAAAAATGAATGCGGAATTGGTATTTATCTAATAAAAGGCAACTCAAATATACCATTAAAGGTAACAGAGAAAGCTGGAGAGTTAAAAAAGTCGTCTGCAGACGATAGCTTAGGATCAAAAAAGTCGGCCGTGAATGGAAAGGACAAATAAGGCAATGTTTGCAGGCAAAAAATCAAAGCTTGAAAGTAGGGATTAAACGATGGATTCGTCTGTGACTGGTTTTATGGAATGGAGGCGAGTCTTAAACACAGAGAAATTCGGTAGAACAGGCAAATGGAAATGATTAAGACACCAGATAAAAAGACAATCTTTACCACAGTGTTGATGTTATTATTTATTGCTGTAATTGTTCTCGTGCCTGTTTTTTTACAGAAGCGCTATAAAAGCAACAGAATGTGTGCTATCAAGTTTACAGGCTTATTGGTATTAGATAATGAAGTAAATGTAAAAAAGATGAACAGTAATGATGTATTAATTATTTCAGAAGCATTAAAAATCAAAGTGGCTAAATATCTCGTGACTGGAAAACATCAAAGGCTGGACAGTATGCCCTCGTCAATTTACTTGCTTGGTTGGCTACGTTTTGCAGAAAAACCAGTATTATTTGGTGTTCTTGTCGATGATGATGGGCATCTGCTCGGCTTCGATATCTCAGAAGATAACGCAAGTATTACCAATAGAAGTAAAAGTAATGTAGTTGTAAACTCAAATAGGGAGCTAGCAGAGGCAATATTGAAAGAAGTGAATTCGGTTGTAGGATTAAAAAAATTATCCACGACGGAAGATGACAAATAACTCAGTAGAGTCACAAAATCATGTGTGAGTGAAAAAGGCGAATGAGTTAATGTTTACGGGGGTGTAACGACGATGACGTAATTAAGAGCAGACCAAAATTTAATCTCAGGTTAAGTTAGAAGGAGAGAGTTACATAATGGAAGGCTGGATTTTGACATGTGGAAAAGTGCCGCGGCCTGGATTGGCGGCTGGAAAACTATAAGGATCACAATAGGTTTATGCAACGGCATTTCAGATCAATAGCGAATCGGTTGTCCCTCTTTCTGAGAAGAGTGCGGTCTGCAATGCCGAAATGTGGGCAAAGTCAGGTGCCCCAAACAAACCTGAACTTCACCCACACCGCCATCCACGCCGAGTCGCAGGGTTCAGCCATGAACGATACAGCCAACCAAAAAACGATTATTACCTCCATATCCGATGATCCCGTGAATGCTTTGATCCTGAGGGGCCGCCCGCTCATGCAGCGAAATCCCGACAACACACAGACAACATACGAATACGACCTTGATCAAGTAAACGGCGAGCTGATCATCACCACCTACAGCAGCACTACAGACAGACCCCAAGGCATAGCGGGCAAAAGCACATATACCATTGAATATATTGATGCGAACTACGGGCGCACCATTGCACTTGAAAAATATCTCTATAACGGCGAAGAGGCTGACGATGTCCTGCTGGAATTTGAACACAGCTACTACAACAGCGACGATCGCCTCATCTCCACTGAATATTCCGATGGCACCTTCAACAGCAGCCTCTGGAATTGCTGTTCCATTACAAACACTATCGCCCGCGATGGTATTGTCATTGCTTACAACGAATGGCCCAGCAACCCCGCCGACTCCGAGGTGGTATATCTATCGCAGGGTCAGCTCCCCGGTGCTGACGGAAACCACCCCGCCCACTATACCCATACCGATGCCATTGGCCGTGAAATCGAGAGCACCAGCTACGTGGCCGATCCCCAGTTCGGTTATCATTTTGGTTATGCAGAGCAGGTCACCAAAACCGCCTACCCCTTCGGAACAGATAATTTCAGTGTCATAACCGACCCGCTGGGGATTTGCACCACCAACATCACAACCTGGAAGGCTGCCACCAACATAACCGTTACAAGTAGGGCGGGGATCACCACCACAGATATTGCCATAGCTGGCGGTGCAAGAATCACAACCACCGAATGGACAGATTCCGTCTCAGGCATAAGCTATAAACAAGAGACGAAGACGGAATCTGAAATCCAGCCTAACGGCGGGAAGAAAACAACTTCTTATGTGAAATATGACGATGGAGAGTGGCTTGCGCAGTCGGAGACAGTCAATGACCTGCTGGGATGGACGGTGACAAGTTCAAGGGTCGGAACGGGCGGGGCAATGCTGGTGACATCCAATGTCTATAATAGTGCGGGATTGCTAGTGCGGACAATCAGCCAAAACGGAGCATCAACAGTCTTTGATTACAATGAACTTGGAAAGAGAATCGTGACAATTAGTGTAGCAGCTGGGCAAACGCTTGACTTCAATCCGCAAAGCTTCACACTGGCCGGAGTTATCGCGCTGGATAAATACAACATAAATTTAACCACGGAAAACACTGAGAACACAGAGGGAGAGTGGTGGAATTGCGCGACCTCCGTAGTCTACAAGCCAGGGGAGAATGCCCTGACTTCATCGGTCTATAGAACGCAACTCACAGGCTTGACACTCCAGAATAACAGCTGCTCTATATCAATTGATGCCGATGAAAATAAAATTATTAACTCAGAGTCAGTTTATCCCGCAAATGCGACTAAGGTTGCCAAGAGTCTTGACATTGCGTTTAACGCAACTAACGTCAGTTATTACGTGGCGGGACATGAGACGTGCTCAAGTAACAGCCTCGGCGGAGTAACAGAATATCTTTACGATGGTTTTGCTAGAAGAGTAAAAACTACGAATTACGCGAATGGCCGCGAATTAAAGAGCGTTGTTACCTATCATGATGACGGAAGTATGGCGACCGTCGGCGAAGTCACAGCCAGCGGTACGAATTCAACCAGTTACAGTGTGCTACAGACCGTAGCAGGAAAACCTAGCGCACATAAGATCACAGTGACCGATGCCAAGGGCAATCAAACGATAAATTATTATTCCGGTAACGGGCAACTTTACCGTAGCGAAGGCGCGACCTATCCAACCGAGACCGCTTTTGACGCGGCGGGGCACATGGTGGAAC
>JAQUJJ010000063.1 GCA_028681035.1 Candidatus Cloacimonadota bacterium | reverse complement strand
GAGACAAGAACAACAGAGGCGTAAGCTCTGGGATATACTTCTTCCGTCTGCAATCCGGTGGTAAGGTGTCCGTTCGCAAAGCCATGCTGATGAAATAGGATATGTAAACTAAAGGCTTGATAAACAAGAGTAAAAGAGCCAAAGAGTTAAAAGAGAGAACTCACCTTAGAGTGGGACGCCTGTACTGAAACATCAGGTGTCCCGCTTTTTATCGCAGGCAAGATGCCTGCTACTCCAGTATAGGCAAGATGCCTATAACTCCTGATGTGAGGGTTGTTATTCCGTAAGTAATGCATTTAACTGGGGTAGTTTGTCTGGAGTCGTTTGTCTGGATTAGCTTGTCTGGAGTCGTTTGTCTGGGGTAGTTTGTCTGGATTAGTTTGTCTGAAGTCGTTGCCACAGCTCTTAGCTTCAAAAATATTTGTTTATGATACTGTGGCAAGGACTTCAGCAGACAGTAGCAGGTAAATGCTGATTCAGCTTTTGACTTATATAATCGGCGACGATATCCTCCCAACAAACCCTGCTATTTAACAATTCGCCGATTTATGAGTTAAAATGTGAAACCTGCTGCGGTATGTTGTAATTTTTTTAACTCACAATTTCGCTGTTTGATAGTTCATTTGGTTTATCTCTTAACTCTTCGCAGCGTAATTGTAAGTCAAAAATCCCTTTGCTTGAATTGCCCACTCATTGCCCACCCATTGCCCTCCACATGGACAATGAGTGGGCAATGATAGGGCAATGCCAGCAAGGAAGAATAAGAAATGAAGCTATATGATAGTAACTTAGCGTCTAATAAGTGCTAATAAAACAATACAGCAGGAAAAACCTGCTGTATTGTAATGATTGTTTTCACTTTAGATGAATCGCTATATGTTCTCTATATTTTTTAAGGGTTTGGGGGCTGTGGCTATATTAATTCCTTCCAAGGTAACATAAGCAAGGGTAGGGCTGCCACTTGGCTTTCCTTCTGCATCTTCACGGTAACATTCAACAGGAATACGCACAGGCTTGTCATCCACAAGGTCAATTGCTTTACCTTCGGCATCAAGCTGGAAAAGAGGCTGATAAAACCAGCCCATACCGATAGCGGCGGTGCCGTGTTCTTCATTAACGTTTTTACGTTTGGAACCAATGGCGAGGCGCATTTCGAGGCTGACATTAGGTGAGTTTATACTTGATGTTACACTGCCTAACCGCTTGCCATCTTTGTATATACCACGATGGCTAACTATGCCTTCAGAGACAATAATGTAAAGCTGTTTGGTAGCTCCCTTGGCGATTTCTTTTTCCAAAGCAAGTTTGCCTACGAAGAACTCTTTATTCATATCCACTGCGGCGGCGAAGAGGGGAGCATTTATGGGAGTGTGCAAGGGATCGTATTCCTGCCCCATCAAGGGCAAGCCAAAGGCACCCGCTGAGATGCGATTTTCGTCTCTTCCCCCTAAGCCTACAAGCAAGCCACCCAAGTCCAGAGCAAGCGTCATAATAGCCTTAAAATCTTCCTCCGCATTGGCGACGGGGATGTATATTTCCCAACCCCAACGGCTGGTATAACCAGTACGGCTGATGTAATATTTATGGTTCTTACGGATAAACTCATTGAAACTGAAGTAGTTCATATTCTTTTCGGGATTGGTGCGGTTTTTTAGCACATCTGCGCCGTAGATTTGTTTGATAAGCTTGAACGACAGTGGACCCTGAATATCCACTTTAACATATTTATCGGACACATCCTCTGCATGCACTTCTTCCCCATACTGCTTAGATGCCATAATTCTATCTATATCAGCAATTAACTGCTCTTGCGCATCGGTAATATCGTGCCCAGCGTTGATAACCAGGATGAATTCTGTCTCTTCCACACGCATCAGAATCATGTCGTCTTGAACACCGCCTTGCTCGTTGAATAACAAAGTGTATTTGCACTGTCCTACCTTCATATCGGAAAAATTACCGCCCAAACTACGGTTTAACAATGCCACCACATCCTTTCCCCAGAACCTAAGTTGCGCCATGTGATCTATATTATAAACAGCCACTTTGTTTATGGCTGCTGCCTCTTCCAATACCGAAGTAAGGTAGTTCACCGCCATTGCATATTGCCCAAAGTTGTTACGTTTAACGCTTTGGATAGGGATGTTTTTAAGCTTGGATAGTAAAGGTAAATACCAGTTCTCCTCCAGATCATAGAGGAAAGTTTTGCGTAGTTCCGATGGGAATTTGAAACCCAGACTAGTCATGGTTTATCTCCTTGTATAATATCTTTATGGGGCAAGAAAAGTAGTTTATGGTTTTTGTAAAGGAATATCTGTAACTGGCATTCCCACTTTTTACAAAAAGCAATATATTAGGGGTGAAATTCCTTTAACAGCAACACGGATGGGACGGATAAAACGGATCAACACGGATATAAAACCCTAGATTAACAACCAAGGTCGGATAAACAGCACATCCAATGTACATTGTTCCAGATCTACCTGAACAAATCCGCGTAAATCCGTATAATCAGTTAATTCCGTGTTCCTATTCAGTTTTTGTATTACTCTCAGATAGTTGAGAAAGCAATAGCAAGTCAGTGAGTTTTCTATGGAGATTAGAAAAGTGAGTGGACTATCTCTCCGCCAATCATAGTCAATTGGCTTTGTGCGTTTAGCCAGAAAGTGCTGGGTTGTTTGCGGTAATCGTCGAGCACAATTAAGTCAGCAAGCTTGCCCATTTCAATTGAGCCGCGTAAGTGCTGCATTTGTGATGACTTGGCTGCTCCCAGTGTATAGCCAAGAATTGCTTGAATAGGGCTTAGAGCTTGCTCTGCTCTGAAGGGTGCCAAGTGAGGATTTAGGGCAGGACGCCGCTCCACGGCACTATATATGCCAAGAAAGGGATTGATGCTTTCTATGGGACTATCGGAACCAAAACCCAGAGCTATGCCTGCATCTAGCATAGATTTGAATGAATACACCTGGTCTTGGATATCATGCCAGAGTTTTTCTATCATCGGCACATCGTTTGCCAAATGCAAGGGCTGAACGGAAGCAAATAGCCCCGATGCCTTTAGTAATGGGATGTCTTCCAAACGAAGTGATTGCACATGCTCGATGCGGTGCATCAGGTTTAGCTTGGGGTTTTGCTTATTAAGCTTAAAAACCATGTCTATAACTTGGCGTACACACTTGTTTCCTATGGCGTGAATAGTAGAGCTAAAGCCACGTTCCGCTGCACTTAACATCAGCCTGTACAGCTCCTCATTGCTGTAGCGCAAAATGCCCAGATTCTCGGCAATAGAGGTATAGGGCTGGAACATCGCCGCTGTATGAGAACCTAAGCTGCCATCACCGAAAATCTTCATCCCACCTACTTGATAGAAATCGTTACCGTTATAGCTTTTAACGCCTTCCTTGGCTACGGAATCCAGCTCACTTACCGGAAAGTGCCAACACATGCGGAAACGGGAACCATTAGCTTGAGCTTGTAGTAGAAGTTCGCGGCTATGCTTGCTTTCCATGCTATGAAAACCGATTAAGCCAAGTTTATAGATGCCTTGAACGCAGTTATGGATGGATTTCACTATCTGAAGAGGAGAAATATCCTGTACGTAAGCGTCCACCATCTCACTTGCGGTTTCATAAAGCACACCCGTTGGAATACCAGCAGAATCACGCTCTATTTTACCACCCTTAGGATCGGGGCTATGATCATCTATGCCAGCGAGTTTCAATGCCAGCGAATTGCAAAGTTTGCTGTGATAATCCCTGCTCATCAATGCGACAGGTTTATCAGGAAAAACGGTATCCAAGAACCAGCGGTTGAGTTGCATTGGCTCTGCTAAACGGTTTCTGTCCCACGAACCTCCCAAAATCCATTTGGCATCCCAAGTGAGGCTATTCCGATAGTTAATAAGGTAAGCTCTAATTTCATCTAAGCTTTGGCAGTCTTTCAGGTTAACTAGGGTGCTATTCTTGGCATACTCCACAAAATGGGTGTGGCTATCAACAAAGGCAGGAAGCAGGAGTTTGCCTTTCAAATCTATCGTTTCATAGGCTTGGGAGGCAAAATTGCGACATTCGGCGGCTGTTCCTATCATAGTAATTTTACCATTGTGGGTTAAAACAGCTTTGGGTTCATAAACTTGTAATGTGGAGTTTAGTACATTGCCGTTAGTAAAAAGATAATCCATCCTGCCCTCTGTTTAATTGCTTTAGAATTGCTATGCTTTGTTCCAATAGCGGAATCTCCACACCGATGTTCAGCCTGATCCAACCTTTGGTAGAATCTCCAAAAGCACTCCCAGGAACCGTTATCAAGCCGGCATTGGCAATCTGCGTGCCTACTTCGAGATCGTCTGGATTAATTGTTTTTAGCATAATATAAGGGGTGGATTCGGGAAGATGAAGTGTTTCAAAAAGCGCGGGAAGTTCAGCTTGCAGTTCACGCTTAATATATTGGTGGCTTTGCTTTAAGCGCAGGCGAATAGTTTCTGCTTCTGCCATCCCTTGTTTGGACAGCGCAAAGATAGCTAGCTGCTGCGACAGCCAATTACTGCATGTGGAAATATACTGTTTGGCTTTAACCATAGCAGTCGCTATCTCCTGGGGTGCGATAATCCAGCCAATACGCCAACCGCTGAGGCAGTGAGATTTGGAAAGTCCGCCAATGCGAATGAGATGCTGCACATGTCCTTGTAAACTGACTGGTGCTTCTCCGTAATAGAGATTAGCGTAGATTTCATCCACAATTACGATGATGCCATACTGATTGCATAAATCTCCGAACTTAGTGGCATCACACTCGGAGAAACAAAAGCCGCTGGGATTAGAAGGAGAGCTTAGCAGAACAGCTTTAATCCCTGTTTTGAAAGTTGCTTCCCATTGTTCCCAGTCAATTTCGCTAAAGCCATCGATGAAATGTAAACGCTGAACTTGAGACTCCAGTATCTTACCTAATGTAGGATAGGCGGGGTAATCAGGATCAGGGATAGCAATGCTGTCGCCGGGGTTTATCAGGCTCATTAAAGCAATAAAGATAGCTTCCTCTGCCCCATTGCACACACAAACTTGCTCCGCTGCGCAGCCGTGATTATGGGCAATAATCTCTCTAAGCTCAATTAAGCCAGCATTGCTTGTGTAGCGGGGATTGCCATCACGCAATATCTCTATGGTTTTGTCTTTAAGGCTCTGAGGCATGGGGTAGCTAAGTTCGCCCAAAGCGAGGTTTATTGCTCCCTGTGGCGCAGCTTCCATCACCCGCCTGATTAGCGATAGTTTAGTTGATGATAAACGCTGAGCTTCAATCCAAAACACTGCGCAGGTCTTGCTCTAATTGCACGGATGTGTTGGTCTTTGCATCACGGTATTTGATAATTATGGGACAAGCAATCTGGAAAGCAGGGTTACCTTTAAGTCCTCGGGAACCAGGCACAACCACTGCTCCTTGCGGGATAGTAAAACTACCGCCTGCATCACGCTGTAAGAAACAGCTATTTACACTGTCATAAATGGGCGTGGAAGAAGTAATAATAGTACCAGAAGCAATCACTGCTTTTGTTCCTACGATAATACCTTCATAAATACCGGTATTACCACCCACGAAAGCATCATCTTCTATCACTACTGGTCGTGAACCCATTGGCTCCAACACGCCGCCTATCATGGCACCGGCGGAGAGATGCACGTTCTTCCCAATTTGGGCGCAACTGCCAACCAGGGCATGTGAATCTACCATTGTACCGCTATCTACCCAAGCTCCGATATTGATGAACGCAGGAGGCATTATTGTTACTCCAGGTGCAATATAACAGCCATTACGAGCGGAACTACCGCCGGGGACAATGCGCACTTGGCTGGCAAGAGTAAACTGTTTCTCACCAATTGTGTCTTTATCGTAAAAAGGCTTGTTCATACCCCAATCAGATTGAGCTAACACGCCCATGCGGAAGCCAATCAGGATGCCCATCTTTACCCAGGGATTTATCATCCACCCTTTAGCTGTTGGCTCACAAGCGCGATACTTGCCTTCATTTAAGGCTTTCAGAAACTCATCAAATAGCTTGCGATGCTTACGGCTGTAAGCTTGAGGTGGGTTATTGTACAGTTCAATTATTGCATTTACTATCATAACATACCTTGAAGGTTTTTTATTCTGCCTAGCGCATCTATTACCGTGCTACGGGAACAACCAAAGTTAAGACGCATAAATCCTTTACCATCTTTACCGAATTTTACACCAGGCTCAAGTGCTATTAAAGCTTTGTTCAACATCATATTCTGTAGCTCTGCGTCATCCATCTCCCAATCCCTGAAATCTAACCAAACCAAGTAAGTTCCCTCAATGGGGCTTACCTTTACATTGGGTATTTCTCTCGGGAAGTAATCGACAATTAATTCTCGGGTTTCGTTTAAGTATTGCAAAAGCTCTGCCAGCCATGCTTCAGAATCATTGTAGGCAGCAATTAATGCTCTTATCCCAAAGCTATTACCCATATAGAGGTGAAGCTTTTCGTTTAGCTCTTTCACAGGTTTGCGCAGCTTGGGATTTGGTATCATCAGCACCGCCGTTGCTAAACCGGCAACATTAAAGCTCTTGGCTGGCGAAATACCCGTTATAGTTATCTCTGAAAAGTCTTCAAGCGAAGCAAAAGGAATATGTTTGAAACCTGGATAAACAAGGTCTTCATGGATTTCATCTGAGATAACGTTCACACCATGCTTTTGGCATAGATGCCCGATTTTGCAAAGCTCTTCTCTGCTCCAGACACGACCTATAGGATTGTGAGGACTGCATAGAATAAAGAGCTTGGATAGTTTAAGTTGGGATTCAAAATCTTCCCAATCTATGCTGTATTGCCCATTATTGTTAACTAGAGAAGAGGTGAGCAGTTGCCTACCATGGTCGGTGGCAGCACTGAAAAAGGGAGGATATACAGGAGTTTGGATGAGCACGCCATCACCCGGCTCGGTGAGGCTTAGCACCGCAAGCGAGATCCCAGGAACTATTCCCGGAACGGGCACTATCCACTCTCTCTCTGTGAACCATGCAAAACGTCTTTCTTGCCAAAGTTGCACGGCATCATAAAACTCTGACAGCCGATAATTATAGCCATAAACAGGATGCTGTATTCTAGCCGACAAAGCACTTTGAATCTCATCCGACACGGCAAAATCCATATCTGCTACCCACATGGAGAGCAAATCGTCCCTTCCATAAATCATTTTAAGCGCATCATACTTGAAACAACCACTTTTTCTACGGTCTATCACTTGGTCAAATCTACTACTCATTGTTCTTCCGTTTTATTGCGCATATGTTGAACCGCCGAAGAAAGCTTGTCGCTAAGCTTGATATTGGGTGCTAAATCTGCTATAATTAACATAATCTCGAGAGTTTTGGGGAATGATGCCGGAGTTGAAAACACTTTTTCCGTTCCCTTGGCATCCAGGTATCGAAACTGAACATAATAAGTAATGTGTTTCCTCAGTTCCATGTACAATATATCGCTATAGTTAATCTCTAGTTTGGGTTTGATGATATAGCTAAAGCCTATTTTATCTTCGTAGAAAGTAACACAATTTAGGGAAGTTAGGTGCCTTAAAACAGAATCGAAAGCTACAAACATAACCATAAGAGGTAAGATTTTAAAGAAAGCTGGGGTGTCAGTATTTACTACTTTTATCATGAAATACAACGAATAAATGCAAACCATAGAAGTAACTAACACCATCCCCCACCTTACAAAAGGCGGGAAGCGATAATGAATAGGATGCTCTGGTCTTATTTGTTCTGTCTGGTTTTCAGCCGACATTGATAGTCCTGCCATAATTTGTTCACGCTTTCAATTACCACTGGAGGTAAGGGAATAACATCAAAGAGGTTATGCCTGTCTTGCTCACCATGAAAATCACTGCCACCTGTCATATACAAACCGTTCTTCTGACAAATTGAAATGAAGTTCTCTATCTCCCACTGGTAATGATCTGGATGCCAAACTTCCAAGCCATCAATACCCAAGGGAATAAAATCGTCTATGAACGATGCTTTAGCCAATTTACCCGGGTGAGCTATAACGGCAAAGCCACCTGCGCCATGGATAATATTAACGGCATCAGCCACGCTTACTTCGGGTTTGGCAACAAAAGCAGGCTTGAAATTACCTATGTACTTGTCAAAAGCCTCGTTCTTGGTTTGACAAAAGCCTTTACTAACTAATACTTGCGCAATATGTGGGCGAACAATCAGCTCTCTACTGCCAGCCACAGCTATCACATCTTGTAGATTAATATCTATACCAAGCCCGCCAAGCAGTGCAATCATCTTTATTGCACGTTCACGTCTGCCAATAAGATACATTTCCGTCATCTCAATTAGAGACGGGTTGTTAAAATCATAACCATAAGCAAGAATATGGACGTCGTTTCCTTGATGAGTGGAACTAACCTCCATTCCGGGAAGGATGCGAAGTGGCGAAACATCTTCTGGCAACTGCTTGTATGCATCTGAAGTATCATGGTCTGTAATGGATATCAAATCCAGACCGATTTCCTGCGAGCGTTTAATTAGGCGTGCAGGAGTTAAGGCACCATCGGATACATTTGTGTGCAGATGTAAGTTAATTCGCTTGATGGACTTTATTTCTTTTACTATCATATCAAAATTCTTGGTTGACTTATTCTGGTGATGCTGAAAATCGTCAATGGATATTTTATATCCACATGTAAAGCAAGATGAATGCGCAAAAAGCAGAAATAGTTCTTTAGGAGACAAAAATGGAATACGACCCATTAAAAAACAAGCTTGCCAAGGCAATTCAGATGTTCCCAGCCTTGCGGATATTAGTTTACAAAGCAATGGACATGATACTACTAAGACAAAGATATGTGAAACGAGAAATGCTCGTCCATTTCAGAGAAAAGGAAAGTTTCAGCTTTTATGACGCTGGCGCAGGGTTCTGCCAATACTCTTGGTTTGTTTTAAAACACTGGAAGAATTCACAAGTCTTAGCCACTGATTTGAAAAGTGATTATCTGAAATCTTTTGGCTTTTATGCAGCCAGCTTTGCTTCTGGAAGGTTTACTTTTAAAAGTGCTGATTTACAAAGATATATTCCGCCCCAACAGTACCAGCTTGCCATTGCTATTGATATTCTGGAACATATAGAGGATGATAATTCTGCACTGCGCAAGCTATATCAGGCTCTTGCTCCTGAAGGTATTCTGATCATATCCACACCCTCAGATACAGATGAGGCGGCTAAGTTCACAGCAGAGCACGTCCGTCCCGGATATTCCAAGGTGGATTTGGAGACAAAGCTCCATAAAGCTGGTTTCGAGCTGGTGAAAAGCATCTATACCTACGGGTTTTGGGGCAGCTTAGCCTGGCGATTGCTGATGAAATACCCTATGCAAATAGCGGCTAAGAAGCTATATCCCTTACTATTGCCCTACTACGTTCTTGTTTATCCGATTTCCGAACTATTTATGCGACTTGATATGTTAAAGAGCAACTCCACAGGCACAGGGATTCTGATAGTTGCACAAAAGCCTAGATAAGCTGAGAGGCTTCCACAAGAGAGAGCTACGCAAGTGAGATTAAAAAAGTGAGAGCCTTCGGCAGTGAGCGTTCTCACATACCAAAGGTTCTCACTTATCGAAGATTCTCACCTACAGATGGTTCTTACCTGCAAAGCTCTCACCTGCCGAAGGTTCTCACTTTCTTAAAACTCCACCGTTTCCGGTACAAAGGGACAAAGCATTAAGGCATTTTCTTCAGAATAATCGTCCCACAATTCATATAACTTGATATAATCTGAACTTAGGGCTTCAATTGCCTTTATGGGAAGCAGTTTAGTTAAAGGATTAGAGCTTATATCAATACTCATGCCCTGTTCATTTGAGGTAGCGTCAATCAAGCGAATCTTACCTTTTATTCCGCTTACATCTCTCATGCTTTCTACTGCTGTGTCCAGCCCGCCAAGAGCATCCACCAAACCTATTTCCAAGGCTTGTTCGCCAGTCCAGACTCTACCTTGGGCATGTTGATGAACTTGCTCCAGGTTCATAACCTTTCTGCCATCATCCACTTTCTTAACAAAGTCTTCATAAGTCCATTCTATCATCTTAGTTAGCTTAATCTTTTCTTCTTCTTTCCAGGGACGATACATGGAACCCATATCGGCATTAGCACCCTTCTTCACGGTTGACCAGTTTACTTTTACCTTAGAAAACATCTCTGTGGCATTGAACACTAAGCCGATTACGCCAATAGAACCGGTTAGGGTTGCAGGATTAGCCACAATTCTATCTGCTTTACAAGAAATATAGTATCCACCGCTGGCGGCAACACCTGCCATGGAAACAACCACGGGCATCTTATTTTCTGTTTGGGCTAATTCCATTTCGTGAAGAATAATATCGCTTGCCTGGGCACTGCCACCACCGCTGTCCACTCTCAATATAATACCCTTGTAAGCTTTATTCTTTCTAGCTTTGCGAATCATCTCCACAGTTGTTTGTTCTGCTATCTTCCTGCCAGGAGTTCCTTTTCCCATCACGATGTTTCCACTTGCATAGATAACAGCAATCTGTGTTTCTTTAGGTTGTGACCAATCGTAGCTGCGATAATCATCCATGCTAGAGGTTTTCGCCGAGAACTTCGAATCTTTTTTAAGCTGTTGGTTCACTTCATCAGCATATATGATAGCATCCACGAGACCTTTTGACAGAGCCTCTGAGGCAAGGAAATAGGGTCCACCATCAACGAGGTTCTCTACGGTATCGGTTAGTTTAGAGCCTCTGCCTTCATTTATTCTTGCTACAATCTGTGAGTACAGGCTCTGGAGGATGGAATCGTAAACTTCACGTTCTGAGGCTGTCATTTCGGTTTCAGAGAACATATTGCCAGCATTTTTATATTTATGACTGCGGAAGTTTAAAGTTTCTATTCCGAGTGTGGTAAGCAAGTTCTTTAGGTAGGGGCTGCTTATGGAAAGTCCGCGTAAATCTATGCTACCCATTGGGTTTAGGTATATCTCGTCGGCTATAGAGGCGGCAAAGATGTAGCCTCCATTACTGATGTTGTCAAAGTAGAAGCTAATCTTTTTACCTGTTGCCTTAAAGCCAGCGAAGGCTTCTATAAGCTCCTGTTGCAGTGCAAATGAGGTGCTAAAAGAAGGGTTCTTTAGGAATATCCCTTTAATGGTGGGGTCATCCTTGGCTTGGTTAATCTCAGCAATAACCGCTTCCACAGATTTATCTTTGGAATCGTAGATATTAAAGGGACCAAACTGATATTTAGGAGCTTTGTAACTTATGATATTGCCGCTTAGTTTCATGTTATACCATGTTTTGGGATTTATACCGAAGAAAGGCTTGAAGCTATCATCCGTAAAATGCGCCCAAGCGACACCATAGTTATCGTCAGTCTTGCTGTGCATCATTACTCCGGTAGAAGTGTTATTCGCAGCAAAACTAAAGCTTAGCATTGTGCTTTCCTTCTCCATATTGTATGTTGCACCGAGCATCAATCCGTCCAATATCTGAGTTTGAATCCCCAAAACTGGCTTATAAGTTTCATAGTCTTTGATGTCCTTAGCATAGTTCATGTCCGCTGTAAGTTCCAAGCGGTAATCCGCCACAGCATTTGTAAAAGCAAAAGGACGAACTGCCAAACCAGCCCGGTATAAAGGTGATTTTTCATAGGGATTATCCCAAGTGAAGGCAAGTGAAGCATAATCAGTAGGTCTATAGCTTACTCCACTGCGAAAGCTACCTTCTTTAAAATCTTCATTATGCCAACGGTAATTGGTTCCAAGGTAAAGATTTGGAAAGATGTAAGCTGGCAAGAACTCACTTCCAGTAGCCAAGGTGTGATAGTTTTTCCCATTGTTCCGCTCATAAATGTAGCTCAAGCCATCACTATTTAAAAATAGCCAATAGTTCTTTTGCCATTCGTCTTCTACATTTAGATGGGCAATTCCCAATCCTTCTGCGTTACCTGTTCCTATTAGGGAAGGGTTACTAATGGGGATAAACATATTGTCTATCCCTGCAATTGGAAAATCAAACGCATTCAGACCGTTCGCTACTGTTTGCGCGCCGAGCACGCTCCCAATAGATAAAACAAGCATCAGGAATGTCAGTTTTGTTAAGGTTTTCATAGTTTCTCCTTATATCACCATATTTCTTTAAGATTATGAGCATAAGCGTGTTTAGCAACAAAACAATCTTTGTACTTGCCTACCAAGAAGGGTTTTAAAGTCAAGCTAAATCTTAGCATGCATACATCTTTTCGGGTGGTGCTGACTACAGTGGATAGTAGCGGATGTGGCGACGATGTAGTCCATAAGGCTACGAAAGATACGGGTAATAATGAAACTAGCATCAGCCATATCTTCTCCACGCAACCGATTCAGCCGCTTCGGAGAGCGACCCTACGCTCTTTGTTAAAACTCTCGTTTCCTCTGCTTGCAGTTTCACGGATTACGGTAAGCTGGGAAAGCCTTAAACTGCAAACATAATTTTTTACTTATGGATTACAGCAATGCCCGTTTTCCCATCCATTCGCACTATCAAAGGATGCTTAAATTCAAGATGCACAAAGAACTCTCCTCTCTCTTTGATGGGTTGGTCAAACAGCCATTCCATATCAACAAAATCAGTTTGCGAAAAGAAGGGGATAGTAAAATAACCTACATTCATAGCAACAAGATTATGGAAAAAGTGGGTTCCTTGCGAAGCCTCAACAATGAAATCCCTCATCCCTGTTTCCAATATCACTTTTGCTTGGTTAATCTGAGTCCAGCGCACCGGAACGCCAAGGAATCTATCTCTGGAACCCCATCTACCGGGACCGATAAGAATATAATGTTTACCTGTCTCAATCATTTTGTTATTAAATAGTTCAATCTCTTCCTGCATCTCAAGTGTTCTGGTTTTATCAAAACTCTTGGGATCAAGGTATATTATGTTCGTTAATTCTTCAATAATCCCATTCCCCATGCCTTGTTCGGTGTACATTAATAGTTCTTTTTTAACTAATTGTTCCACATCAATACTGTAAGCATCGGCACTAACACTTAAAGGGCGAATCTGAAGAATGCAAAAACTGGGCTTTTGCTTATACCGCTCGTTGTATTCAAGATTAACAGCAAACTCTATTTCCACCGGAATCCCCAATGCAATCTCTCCAATTTCCAGTAGCTCTTCCAATATTTTTGCCAGTGGGAAATAGCCGTGTTTAAGAATATTGGAGAAAGTAAGCACTTTCATGCCCCGTTCAGACAAGTTTTCGGTAAGCCTATAGTTGTCATAATCCCAAACTGAGGCAATAAAACGAAGACTATCGTGTTTATCTGCATCTTTAATTGTCAGTTTAGCGAGTGTTGCGTCCTCTCCTTTGGATAAATCAGATTCATTCAGGGACAAATCCAAAGCAAAGAATTCTTTTTGAGAAGAGCGCATCATTTCTTGTTGGGGCAGCATATCCATTTGAGGATATTTTGGGCAAAAACGGAAACTATGCTTACCTTCAACCACCGACTTCCCCAACCCTAAAGCAATGTTAGCGATACCATCGGTATGTAACAAATGGGCTGTGGGATAGAAATTGTAGGACTGCGCTACCCCAGATATATGGGGGTAGTAATAATGCTCCCCTTTCAAACAACCAACAACCTCTTGGATAATCACAGCCATTTTTTCTTCTTCGGCTTTATAGTTCAACGCCTCCAAAAACGTCATCACATAAGAGAGATACACCGAAGAAAACACCAGCTTTATGGCATCCATCAGCTGTTTTAGGCGATACATTTTATCCGAATGGTTATTTGGCAGCATAAAAGTGCGGTACACCCCTGCCAATGGTTGTGCCTGAGAATCCTCCAAAAGGCTGGAGGAGCGTACGGCAATTGGATATGTAACCTCATCAAGATACACTTCCAAGCGCGCCACCAACTGATCTGAGAGCCTTCCCGCCATAAAGATAGCATCTATCTCTTCATCATTTTTCCCAGTGATTTGTTGCGATATCTCATTGCTTTCCACAAACTGGTCAAACTCCCAGGTTCCAATTATTGCCGTACTGGGCAATGATATAGAAATCGAATCAAACTTTTTCTCGTAATCCATCGTGCAAAGTAAGGCGTTCAAAAATGCTAAACCTCTGCCTTTCCCCCCAAGTGAACCTTCTGTAAGCCTAATTATCTGGTTCATCTCGCTTAGTGATATGGCATCGAAATTGATTATCTTTCCCCGGTTTTTATTTATGCGCACCGTTCGGAATACATGATACAGATATTCTCGCAGCTCTTCCCTAGTGTCAAAATCTTCTATCTTCATCGGGCGTATCTTTTTAGCTATCTGAACCTCTCCATGCGCAATCAACCAGTTTGAAAAGTGGTTGAACTTACTATGAAAGACCAAGCTTTCTTCGGGTATCTTCAGTATCTTGTTCTCAAACTCGGCAATATTAGCAGCTTCTTCAATGATATTTCCTTCCTCATCCCTAAAACTGAAATTGCCAAAACCCAGATTGTAAACCATGTAGCTGCGCAATTCCGAGAATAGCTTTTTCGAGTTTTTATTAAGAAAGAATACCCCTAATTCATTAGCAATTTTCTCGTTTTCAATTTCAGACGATTGCAATATCATAGGCAAATCACTTTTGGTTTTCATGATATGCTTTATAAGCTTTATTCCAGCTTGGGCATCCATCACGCCCCCAACTTTGTAGCGGACATCAGATATTAGGCATAGCAAATACTCCGAATACTTATCATAAAACGCCAGTGCTTCTTCATAATTGTGTACCATCATTACCTTGGGGCGGATGCGCATTCTTAGCTGCTTGTTTACATCGCTAACCTCTTCTTCTATAAGCTTCTGCGTCTGTTTCATCACCACCGAATACAAGGAAGGCAAGAACATAGAATAGTAGTGAACAGAATCTTCCACCAGCAGAATCACCCTCACCAAGCCATGAGCTGTGTCATATTCCATATTCATCTTGTCTTCCACACTCTTCACCATAGCCAAAAACAACTTGGTGTCACCATTCCAAAGAAAAACATCATCTATGTATTGCTTTTCATTGGGGTGGTTCTCCCAGATTACATAGTCCGAAGCCACATTCAAAAGCAACAATACCGGCAAGTCCGGATTGGTTTCCTTTATAGATTTGGCAAGCTGGAAGGGACCTATTTCTCCAATACGCATCATGGTTATCACCAAATCAAAGCTATGCTCTTTCATTTTTGCCAAAGCTTCTTCTCCGGTGGGAACAGATGTAATACGTGGAGTAGTGGTTAGGTTTAATTGCCTATACTCTCCAAAGATTTGCTCGGAGAGTCTGCCATCCTGTTCAAAAATAAATGCGTCGTAAAAGGTGGAAATCAAAAGGATTTCCCGCACTCTTTTCTGCATCAATTGATGAAAGATATCCTCCCCAAACTTGAATTTATTATAGTAGTAATTCAGATCATCCAATTTCATCACTATACCTCAATTATCGTGTTTAATCTCATATTTTTATAAGCTCATTGATATGTAGATTATGTCAACATCTTTTTTTGTTGTGAATACGCACATCTTGAAAGGACTATTCATAATTCAGCTCTATATTATGCCGCATTTACCTCTGAAAAGGTGAGAGCAACGCATTTGAGATTTCCAAACTCATGATAGAATCTTATCAGTACTGGCAGATATTCGCTCTTCCTTGCTTGAATTGCCCTATCATTGCCCACTCATTGTCCATGTGGAGGGCAATGGGTGGGCAATGATAGGGCAATTCAAGCAAGAACGATATAAATAATAGACTTTGTTTTGGCTCGCAGTTATTTATTTAGCAGTAAGGAATCTGTATCTTCAGCGAGGGTCAGGAGTTTATAGCAATTACAGCAATTATCCTTAGACAAACTCTGTGCATATTAAACGCTTGATTCGTTTCAGCAGGTAGTCTGAGGCTACACCAATAACGCCGATTATGGCGATGTAAACCAGCATTTCACGATAGCGTAGCAAATATCTGAAATCCAGTAAGCGGTAACCCAAACCAGAGCTTACCCCTAGCATTTCGGCTGCAATCACAACGCTCCAGCCAACTCCCCATAGCACTCTAAAGATATCAATTGCACCGCTTAGGCAGATAGGAAGCTCTATTTGGAAGAATAATGCCCAACCTGTGGCTCCGTCCAATCTAGCTTGTTCCAACACGATTTTGGGCAAACTGCGCAACAGCTCCAAGGTAACTATAACTGCATGAAAAGTAAGAGATATCAATAATGTTATGCCCACTGATATTTCTCCAATCCCTGCTACAATGATAATTAACGGTAGCCAACAGAAAGGGGAGATATGACGGATAAAATTTACCAATGGTAAAGCCAAAAACTCAAACTTTTTATAGCGATAACAAGCATAGCCTATTGCCATACCTACAAACCAGGAGATAAGAGTCCAAGATAGTACCCGGCAGAATGATACGGTAATATCGCTAAGCAGCAGTGCACTATTTATCATCAAAGTCCCAAAACACTTCCTGCAAGGTGGGAATCCTGTCCAAATAGCCTGCTTCTTTAGAAACCGCTGCCATCTTTTGCTCAAATTCTTTTCCGCTATCATCTAAGCCCATGCCAAACGCAGTGTGATGTATGGCATCAAAGCATAGCTCTTCTGTAACACCATATTCCTGTTTCAGATATGCTATCATATCATCAGAATTGTCATACAATTTAGCCACAGAGCCTTCCAGTTCAGCAATAAATGATTTCAATAGCTTAAGTTTCCCTTTACCAATAGCATTGGTATTTACAGCAATATCGCAGCAGGGATGAGCCGGATAGCTTTCACTGAACCAATGGAGTACGTTGTAATCCGCAGCTATCTTGGTTACGATTGGGACATATAGCACAACAGCATCTACATCCCTATTTTGTAGGGCTGCCACTGCTTCATTGGGGGAACGAAAATATACCGTTTCTGCATTAATCTTTTCCCGCATAGCGTAGTCTCGCCATAAAACGTCCAGCGAAGAGGCTTTTAACAAACCAATCCTTTTCCCGCACAATTGGGCTGGAGCGGTGATTTCTTTTTGGGTAATAATGGCATCGGTTTCACGTTCAAAAAAAGATACTGTCTTTAGCGGAAAGCCTTTTGATGCTGCATTCCAAACATAGGTGAATGGCAATATAGCAACATCAAGCTTACCAGCAACAAGTGCTTCCTGAACTTCCCAACCGCTGGTGAAAGAAACAAGACTGTATTGTGACGAATCAAATAAGCCCTTTTGCATACCGTAAGACAATGGCAGATGGTCTATTGAGGGCTTGATGATCCCAATTTTAAGCGTTTGGCTCTGCTTTGTGCACGCCGCAAGCAGCACTAAGGTTAGCAATGCAATAGTTAGCTTTCTCATCCTTTTCTCCTATAAATAAAATACAGCCATCCTGCCTATCTCAGTCAGGGTGGCTGTAGAAAAAAGCCTAGAGCTTAACTGCTGATTCCAAAATCTGAACATGAAGATAATTGTCAAGCAGCAAAGCTTTGTGTTACTACAAAGATGTGCGGACTATGCTACTATAAGTGAGCTGGCAATCCTCAGTAAGCAGAATCTCCTTTCCAAGCATATTGCTCCATGTCAAGTTTGGCATTCCCGATAAACACAATCCCTTCTGCAAGCAGCATTTCTTTTTGTAAAGCCCCGCCTTCACCTTGCAGTGCAATCTCTCCGCTATTGCGGATAACCCTCCACCACGGAAGCGCATGCTTTCCGGTGCAAGTATGCAGAATACGCGATACCACGCGGGCAGCCCTAGCATTACCCGCCATTGTAGCTATCTGCCCATAACCTGCCACCTTTCCGTGAGGAATAGCTTGGATTATTTGTATTACTGAAGCAGTAAAATCGTTCACGAATAACGCGTTAATGGTTTAATTTATCAACTGCTGCGGATAAGGGTAACACTTCCAAGCCTAAGTGGTGGATATAATTGATAATCTCCGCAAACACAGTTGCTGGGCAATTGTCTGTGTAAGAATCTGTTTCATCACCTATCCTGTGGAAACCCAATACAACAAGGCTCTCGTGATTAACAATGCCACGCCTGATACGTTCCTTCATAATGGAGGCAGTCCAGCTATTTTGATAAGGGAAATAGCCCAAACTATGCCTGTCTATGGGCTGGAACATGGCAAAATCGCTGCTACCTCGAATATTTTGGTAGTACTGCAAAAGTATAGGATAATACTCGGCAGGGCAATTGCCATAAGGAATAGCAAATGAAATGGGGTTGACACCCATAGTTTGCAAGTTCCTAAAATCATCGCCAATGGCAAGCTCGGCTTCCCTATAGCTAAGCTGAGGAAGATGCTCATGATCCAGGGAATGACCGCCAATCTCCCAATTATACTGTTTGTTTAGTGATATTACCTCATCTCTGCTAAGCAAACCCTCTTGCCCTAATCTGCTGCTATTCACGAAACAACTGCCTCTATAGCCATATTGTGCCATGATTGGCAGTGCTATTCCATATACATTGGCATTTTGGTCATCAAAGGTGATGGTAATTATTGGCAGAGCTTGCGAGGGCTTAGTTAGCATATTACATGAAACCGTGAGCAACAGGCAGAGAACAAGCAGGAGTGCAGTAAGATACTTATATGCCATAATATAGCTCTGCCTGTAATCCCACAATATGCCTGCTCTTGATATGGCTACTTTCTTCCAAACGATAGAACATACCCACTCTTTGGAACTTTCCCAGGTGCCACTCCGCAAGAAAGTGATAACTTGATGTAGATTGATTCTCAAAACTATCAATCGTAACACCCGGAGTAAGCGAGAAGGAAGCTATATCATAACTAAAAGTAGTCTGGAAAAACTGCAGTGCATTTTGTTTTGGTTCAAGTTGATTGGATTCGGCTATCACATAGAAAAAGCTTTGTGGAGATGGTTTTATACCCAGTTCAAGTTGAGAAAAGGTGCTGATATGTTCCTTGGTTAAATCGTGCTTGGGGAAATAACTAAACGCAAATTCCGAATGCAGTGTTAGCTTTTGAGTATTAAAATCTGCACTAGCAGCAGAAATACCAACAGGAGTTCGCCAAAAAGTATCCATTGCCCTTGCCTCTTGTGACAAAGAAAACTGGAGGGAATGATCGCTCTTTTCCCACAACGCATCTATTGCAGCTATAGCCTGGTTCTGCACATTGCCACCTAAGGCAATGCCAAACGTTGATTCACCTCTCCAGTAAGCTATCCTAAGCCCATTAAAGCGGCTGGCTTGGAACAAATAGTCGCCTTTAGCAGGGCTGAGCAGATGATATGGATTACGTCCATCCCTAATACCGTAACCAATAGGTTGAGAAGATGCCTTAATCGCCCAGTTATCAAGCCTGTAGGTTAACTGCACATCTTTCAGCTCTAGATAGTTCTTTAAGAATTCTGCTCTATTTTGGGCGTGAAACTTTAGCTCCGTTTGCTTATAGACAACCGAATCCACCGCTATCCCAACTCGATAAAACTCGTTCCATGAAATCTCTTTATTGGTTTGAGTTTCTGTGTAAGAGCCGCTGTTTAACGAATCCCAGCTAAATACTAAAGGAATTTGCAACGCAGAAACGCTGTGCAAGATGCCAAATATGAACAAAGAAACAAGAATATACTTACGCTGCTTACTAAACCTTCGCAGGAAAAACGGAAACGAAAACAGAGAACCCAACATAGATATCACACAAGCTCTTTAACCAGTATCCCAGCCTGTAGAATCTGACGAATATGAAAACTGATTGTCTCAATATCCAGATGAGTGTCCGTCGCAAGCCATTGC
>JAQUJJ010000221.1 GCA_028681035.1 Candidatus Cloacimonadota bacterium | reverse complement strand
ACACAATGCTTTTGGTGAAACAAAGTTTTCTGGTGCGATGAAAGATCAATTCACACATTGGTTCAGTACCAAACCATTTGATAAAGAGACTGGATTTGTTGTATACCAACGGCGTTATTATGATCCTTTACTTTGTAGGTGGCTGTCGAGAGACCCGGTTGGGATTAAGGGCGGACTGAATGAGTTTGGGTTTTTGGAAAATGATGGGGTGAACCAATGGGACATAGTGGGACTGTATTCTACCTCGAAAAAGAGCTTTAAAAAATGTATAAAATGGGAAGGGTTGATTTGGTATATAAAACATCCCATTACACTGAACAGCAATTACAGAGGTATAAAATTTGGGAATTTCGGCAGTAATAGGCGAGTTACATATAAACACGATCTTAAGAGAAACGGAAAAGAATATGTTCCTTATGCAATTGAAATAAAGGCAAAGGTAAACACAGATCTTATTCCGGACCCCAAACGGTCAATGATCCTAGGGAATCAAAAAAAAGATGATTGTGACTGTCGTTTTTATAAGTCAGATAACCAGAAACTTGGTGATCCTCTTAGATATGAACCAGTCGTAAGATTTCAGTATCTTTCAGACATAGAAAGGTCCAATCTGGTTTCATTGGGTTGGGCCTATGATAGTCAATGGTATAATGTATGGAGTGTAGGAAAAACTTTAATGAGCAAACCCCCGTTTTGGTTAAAATGGACAAAAGGGTCTGACGAATGCACGCTGAACTCATATGGGGATATTAATGAGACTGTTAGATTTAGAGCTAGAGATGATTTTTTTAACGGAGTTGGAATAAGAGTGGATGCAAAAATTATTTCTGGTAACAATGAGGAATTCGTTGCTCAGAATTTCCAATTTAAATTTGAGGATTAATTTATGAAGCGTCTGTTCAAATGGTTAATCGTCTTGCTGCTTACAGCGGGGTGCATATATTTATCTGTTTTTAGAAAGGAGTGTTTGCCTAAAAACGGGGAGCCTATATTATTTAAAAACAGCGCAACTGATAAATATGCTTTAGGAATAGTCACGGAAGATGGAAAAGAAATTAAAATATCGGATTACAGTTTTGACGAAATAGGGAAATTTAATGAGGGTTATGCTCCTGCAAGTGTTAGAGGCAAATGGGGGCTGATAAACAAACAAGCAAAATTTATCATACAACCGAAGTATAAATTCATTGGTGAATTTTCGCAGGGAGCCATCCCTTTTCGTTCGTTGGCATCAGGTCTTTCTGGTCATTTGAATATTCAAGGGAAAGTGATTGTTAAGCCACAGTATTATGCAACAGGAAAGTTTTCAGAGGGGTTAGCCTATGTCAGAGGGATTGAAAAAAAGTTTGGTTATGTGAATTTAACAGGAGAACTCGTTATACCGATGTTATTTAAATATGCGGATAGTTTCAATGAAGGCTTTGCAATAATACAATTAGATGATAATTCATGGAACTTCATAAACAAGCAAGGTGAGTTTTTATCGAAGGATTCAAAATATACCGAAGTCCATGACTTTAAGTCGGGTTTTGCAATCGTTAAGATTGGCAATGAATGTGGCGTAATTAATTCATCAGGAACTGAAGTTTTGAGTGGCTATGAAGATGTTCACATTCTTGGAGATAATTATATGGCTGGCAGAAAAAACGGTAAATGGGGGATATTAAATGGGAACGGAGATCAATTATTGCCTTATATGTTTGATCTGCTTGAATTTGAGGAAAAAACATCGATAACGAATTATAAACATGGTTATCCACAATGCAACTTAGTGTGTAGTAGTCAGACAAAGCCTCTTCAAGTATGGCTGACGTTATCAAACCAACTGGAAAACAGTACAGAAGTTTTAGTGCCAAATTCTGTAATTCAGCAAGAAGGGTCAAAAAAGGCACCGAAAGCGCCGGTCAAAACCGACCAGGAATAGGTGATAAAAGAGCCCCACATGGAAAGGAGTAGCAACCCGTCATGACCCTTAGCATGATGCGTGGGCATTATTGATAAAAGAGCAAGATTTAGTCCCAGATTAAGCTAGAAGGAGAGATTTGCTGAATAGTGACTGGGTTTTGACATTCGGAAGGTGTCGCAAACGGGATTGGCTGCTATAAGAATGAAATGAGTGCAAGAGGATCACGCAACATCGCGGTAATAGAGTTACTTGTGCAACCAAAAAACGCGGTTTTATGCATTAAGCCTGACGGCTTCAACAAGGCGAGATATGGACGTTGTTAAAGATAACTGTTTTTGTGATTTTGCGCGTTTCTTGTGGCTATCACTAAATCGACGCGGGTTTCATGATCGTAAATGTGTCATTCAGCATCTTCTCCCAATTCGTACCTTAATGTCCAAAATTTATCAAATCTGCGAAACGGATTATTATAAAAAGATGAAGTCTTTTTGCTGGGATTGCTGCCGGATCACCCACACCATCGCCCGCGACGGGCAGGTAACCGCCCACAATGAGTGGCCTGGCTATCCTGGTCAATCCGGAATCGCCTATGAGTCGCAGAGCATGCTACCTGGGGCTGATGGATATTTCCAAGGCATTTACACCGTCCTGGACCCGATAGGCAGAGCGCATCAGAACATCCGTTTTGTAACCGATCTCAGTTACAGTTATATTAGTGCTTATGCCGATCAAACCACTGAGACCTTCTATCCCTATGGCACCAGCCACTACCGAGTTACCACCGACCCGCTTGGAGTTGCTGAAACAAATTTAATAGAGCACGGCAGCTATTACACCTGCGACATCACATATAACCGCGGAATCAAAACCATTGTTACCGATGTGCCAGGCGGCGCGACAACAACCCGGCAGGAGTGGGCAGATCCTGTCTCAGGCGTAGACCATATTAAGGAGACAAAAACCGAATCTGAAACACAACCGGATGGCTGTGAGAAAAGAACCTCGTATGTGAAATATGACGATGGGGAGTGGTTGACCCAGTCCGTGACTGCCAGCGATTTTTTGGGGCGGGTTGTGGCAACCACAACACCGCTGGGCACGACCAGCAGTTTTTACGATTCAACCACTGGGCGATTGATAAGAGTCAGCCGGACGGGTTCGCCGGATGTGCTTTATTTTTATGATGAGCTGGGCGAACAAACGGAAACCTGTGTTGATATTAACAGCAATGGAGCGGTTGATTACAGCGGCACGGATCAGATCACAACCCGCAGCACTTACTATCAGGAAATCTCAACCAACTGGTGGCAGGTCTCTTCCTCAGCCGTCTATTTTCAGACCAATTCAACAAGCACCATTACAACATCAGTTAGCCGCGTCCGCATGACCGGCCTCGGCGTTGACACATGCAATGGAGGAGTACTCACAGCACAGAGCGAGAGCGAGGACTGGCTCGGCAACATCACGCGTAGCTCCACTTATACCGATGCGGCCAACGTCACAACATGGCAGGTGACGGATACGCCGATCTCAACACAGAATGCTTTCCAGAAATCCATCGCCGGATATCCGGTTCAAGAAATCAGTGTAACTAGTGTTACCAATGCCTTCACGTATGACGGATTTGCACGGCAGGTTACCGCAACCGACGGGCGCACTAACACAACCACCACTGTCTACAATGATCTTGGACAGGTCGCATACATAGAAGATGCCGCCACCAATCGGAGCAGCTTCGCTTATAACAATCTTGGCCAGCGCACAATGGTTTCAAACGCTCTCGGTCAGGTCAGTCATACCGCTTACAACCCGCAGGGACAAACTATCGCTACATGGGGTACCACATATCCGGTGGCTTACCAATTTGATACCGCAGGGCGATTGATTGCAATGGCCACAACTCGCAGCAACGCCTACGAAAATGTCAACCTCAACACATTTGTTTCTTTGGGTGACGCTTTGAATGATTGCAATGCTCAGGGGCTCGATATAACACAGTGGCAATATGATGAAGCAACAGGGCTTCTTACCAACAAGCTCTATGCTGATGGAAATGGAACATCATACACATACACAGAAACTGGTAAAATCCAAACCCGAACTTTGGCGAGAGGTAAAACTACCACCTACGTATACAATAATCTCGGCCAGCTCACTGACATTGACTATTCCGACTCAACACCAGATGTAACCTTCACCCATGACCGTTTAGGCCGTATCATATCAGCATCAAGTTCAACCTCAACCAGAACCTTCCATTATGATGGCTTAACCCTCGACTACGAAACTCAGAACGGCGATATCATCGACCGCAAGCAGGACAGCTTCGGACGCACTATCGGATACATCTTGACTGGAGGACCATCGCCTCCGATGACCTTGACCTATTCGTTTGATGAGTATGGCAGATTGTCTTCAGTTACCTCAATCATCGGCGCAGAGACAAATACATTCACATACACATATCTACAGGGAACAGATCTTGTAAACGCCATGAGTTCGGATTCAGGCGTTCAATGGAGTCGCTATTATGAATCGGAACGAAATTTAATAGTTGCCGTTTCAAACTCATGGGATTCAACCGTGATTTCATCATTTGACTATATCAATGATCCGCTTGGCCGCCGGACCCGTCGAGCCGATTATTATAACGCATCGACAATCATCAACGTTTTTGATTACAATATCCGCGGTGAAGTCATAGGTGCAGATATGGGTGAAGATAACTACAATTGTGAATATGATCCCATTGGAAACCGTAAACAGTCTACAGTTTGCAGCGGACAGTCCACGGTTACC
>JAQUJJ010000220.1 GCA_028681035.1 Candidatus Cloacimonadota bacterium | reverse complement strand
CCAAGTCCAGCGGCTATTCCAAAAGTTGCCTGAAAGAAAAAATCAAAAACCATGCTCCACATTCCACCTCTCATTGTGATGTGACATCTCATATCAATTATTCGGCATTTAATGCCTCCCAGCAATGTTCTATATCTGAAGCATTATTGAAGTCAAAAAACACCCTGGAAAAATTTCCGGGGTGTAAAATTGACCTCACAGAATGCCCTGTAATCAACGATATGATACCAACCAATAGTATCCGTCCTGGAATCCAAAAGCACACCACAAAACAAAAACTACTGCCCCTAGGGGCCATATGACTGTAATATGACAAACAAAATAGATAACTTTCTCTCTCTAAGCATCAATTAACCCGTAAAATACCCGACCACTGACTCCGGGCATGCGTACCAGCCTTAACCCGTACTATAGAGGGCACGGTTACTGTCGCTGATGTACCTCCAGTACTGGTACTTTGCCAACTGTTTCCATCGTCCGTACTAGTTAGCACAGTGTATGTACTGGTACCACTAATAGGACTCCACTGTACCACAGCTGAGCTTTCTGTGGACGATACAATCCTAAGCCCACCGGGAGCCGCCAGGGGCCTGTCACCTGTCGCCCAATCAGATTCCGCTAGGGTTTCCCACTCATACCAGTTGCTTAAGCCTCCCATTTGGCGTACAGCATATTTATAATTAATGTTTGGTACCACCCAATTATCGTTCCATACAAATGTTTCTATATTATCTATTTTCCACACACTAAACCACTTATTTACAGATTTATCCAGTCTCCACAATTCGTAGTTGTTACCAACTACTTGTTTATCATTTCCGTTCCATTCAACGGTGATATAATTACCGTTCCAATACGCTCTAAAATCACTGGGAATGTAATTTATAGTTACAGATACAACATTTGAATAGGGCGATGTTTCGTGACTATTTTTTGCTCTAACCCGGTAGCAATAAGTGCCTGGCGTAAGGTTGGGGTCGGTATAGGTCAGATTAGATGTTTCGATCACTTGTGAAAAGTTAGTACAATCTGTTGACTTTTCAAGTAAGTACGATGTTGCTCCGTCTATGGAAGTCCAGGAAAGCAAGGCATTTCGTTCTCGTAAACTAACAGATAGTTGCGGAGCCTGCAAAGGATCAATTGTCACCGATACCACATTAGAATATTCTGAATATCCGTGACTATTTTTCGATCTAACCCGGTAGCAATAGGTGCCTGGCGCAAGGTTAAGGTCGGTATAGGTCAGATTAGATGTTTCGATCACTTGTGAAAAGTTAGTACAATCTGTTGACTTTTCAAGTAAGTACGATGTTGATCCGTCTATCGAAGTCCAGGAAAGCAACGCATTATTATCACTTAGCGCAACCGATAATATCGGAGCATCAGGACTTAAGGATGATATTGATGCTATGCATCCATTATTTCCACCAGCCCACACAATACCTTCGGAGGTTACTACCATTGACCCAATAATATTATTGCCGTGTACCCACTGCCCCCTATTTTCCCAACTAGTACCGTTCCAACGTGCTGTATAGCCACTCTTCCCGCCTGCCCAGATGGATCCATCCGGCGAAAGTGCAAGTACGCTTATACTTTTGCCCCCATGGGGCCATTGCCCCATGTTATTCCAACAATTAATACCATCCCATTTATAAATACAATCATCAGCACTACACCACACATTGCTGTCATTAGTTACAATTAGATTATTTGGTATATAGTCACTAAAAGGGATGTTTCCTACATCAGCCCAACTGCTTCCATTCCAGTGGCTTATAAAGCCAACTTTTGGGTCGGCGAAATAGTTTGTAAACATAACAAATATTGAATTACTTGAGACCGCCGCAACCGAAGACGCTAAAGAAGATTCACTTGTGCTACCCATGTTTTCCCAATGCGTACCATCCCACCTACATGTATTTGTGACATATCCATTGCCATATCCACCAGCCCAGATAGAACCACCTGGCGCCACAGCAAGACACGATATCCCACCACTAGAACCCCAATTTCCCAAACCAATCCATTGATTGCCATCATATTTTGCAAAAGAGCCATTATCCCCTCCTGCATAAATAGAGCCGTCTAAAGCTAAAGTCATATCACTCAGGTATACATCTGAATATGGCCACTGGCCCATATTACTCCACTGGCTACCATCCCATTTACAAATATAACCAGATGTAGTACTTGCCCATAATATTCCATTTTGATCTACTAACATTGCATTAATATCGCCGCTTGTCGGAAATGGTCCCCTGTCTACCCAGGCTGCATGAGCTTTGCTGTTTGTTAATGCTAATATCACCACAACCACAGCTACAGCCGCACAAAGCAATGCAAATGACTTTTTCTTTTCTATACTTTCCCGAATTTTTCTTACCACCACTTAACCCCCTCCTTAAGAGCTAAATAGATATTATATACCTTCCGGGCCACCAGGACTGTAATCAACAAAAAAGCACTCGCTACAACTGACCCAATAAGAGCCCGCCACTCCGGCCCGATCATTGACACGGGTCCCAGGAAGTAATCAAGATTCAAGCCCCTAGCGGCTATCATTGATATATAGTCAAGGCGATCCCTAGCTGCCACAAGGATCTGTATAATAGGGTTGAAAAAAGTGTCTATCATGCGTTGAAACACTTATCTCTCGCCTCCTGCAATCCGGATAAGGGCGTAAGCCGTGAGTATCCAGATAAAAGCCATCATTATTGTTGCCACGACATTTAGGCCAGTTTGGCTGAAAAAGTTTGATACACCGTCAAATCCCTGTTGATAGGCGCCGGGCATATAGTAATAATCTGTACTTCCGGAGAAACCTAAGAGTTGAGCGAATGTATTGAACACTCCAAATATAACAGAACCCAACACTTTAAAGAGCCCAAACACACACTGCACCGACAGCACTACGATATCAAAACATTTTTCAAGCAGATACCAAAGCCCTTGAACAAATAAGATCAGGGGTTTAAATATGGCAACCACGAAATCTTTGAAGCCCTGCCAAATATCCTGGAAAAATGAAGCTAACCACCAAATAACTACTTGTATGCTGTTAACTATATTCTGGCCTATACCTTGGAAAAATTCATACATATTACCTCACCCTTTTACCCTTCGGCTTATAATGGGGGACTAGGAGTGATAGGCGGGTCTGGAGTAATAGGCGAATCAGTGCCTAATGGTTGTTGACGGTCAAGAACCTGATCCCGTTCGATAGGAGTAATAGGTAATGGTTCCTCTCTTTTTGGTGGGTCCATTGTTAACGGTTCACTTATGATTACCGGATCGAGTTGTAACGGCGGGTTAACATTAACTGGTTGGTCTAGCAGTAAAGGTTGATCTATTACGCTCGGAGGCTCATGAGGCATTATTGTCGGTTCCGGGATTATTGGCAGCGGGCTTGGACTATCAACAAAGGGCGCCATTTCAAATTGTTGGGTAGGCCGGTCGTACGTATATGGCTGCTGATGAGGTTCTGTTATCGCGGGAGGCGTAGAGTCAATAGACATATTCGGCATATCAATCGAAAATGCTTGAGGCGTACGCGGGGTAGAAAAATAATCATATATATCTACAACATGGCTATCAATAGTGTCCAAACCACTAATAACACTATCCAATCTGTTATTGACAATCTCAAGATTGCTATTTACAGTGTCCAAACCACTAACAACACTATCCAATCTGTTATTGACAGTCTCAAGGTTGCTATTTACAGTGTCCAAACCACTAACAACACTATCCAAACCACTAACAACACTATCCAAACCACTAACAACACTATCCAATCTGTTATTGACAGTCCCCAAACTACTATTAATGGATTCTAGTTCACCGAGCACGGCACTAAAATCAACAGTAACACTGCCATATTGAGATTGTAATTCAGTTAGTAGTTGCGACAAAACGTCACTCAAAACTAGTAATGTGCTGTTAACGTCACCCAATTCATCTAATACGCCTGTCGTACTGGTTAGATCAGGATCGGGGCAAAAGGATGTATTACCAGCTGAATTGGTACCAGAATGCCGCCAGGCCCACCTGTCGCCAGTCGCGCTACTGGATGTTAATATTAGCTTTGCGCCATAGGTACCCGCGGGTGGAGTTACGTGGCAAACCGTACCGCTTATTGTCGATGAGCCAAAACTGTTGCCATTGCTATCGTACCACCGTAACATTACCTGATCGCCAGGTTGAGCTTGGATTTTTACCACGGTTTCAACAATGGTCAGGCCGTGGACATGCTGTTCACCCCAACTTATTTCACTTTGCTCCACTGTCGTGTTTGGTGATGACGTATGAACATATTCCGGGTATAACATATAATACGTTTCCGCAAATGATACATTTACGTTAGTTAAGGAGAACACGAGAAGCATACAAATAATAACGAGTCTTTGTTGAAATCTTATCTCCATCTTCTTAACAACACACCTTCCCGAAATGGCACCTTAAGCGCACGAGCAACTCCGAAAGCGGCTCCAAATGCAAACAACACTATAAGCGTCGACTCTGCATCTGGTACGTAAGAATATATAATATGGAGCAGAGATTCTTTTGTCATGGGCGCTGCCACAGTTAAGGTTTCCATCTGACTTGTAATCTCCCCAGAACGGCGGCCGTCTGGGGTAACAGCTATAACCCCTACAATGTAATGTTGACCAGGCTCCAAGCCATCAAAAATAAAATGAGTTTCCGGACTGTCACGCGCGGACTGG
>JAQUJJ010000219.1 GCA_028681035.1 Candidatus Cloacimonadota bacterium | reverse complement strand
TTATATATGCTTAGCGAATACTCCATAAGGCAACAGGAACGACTTGCCGCAATGAAGGATAGTTCAAAATGAGCGACATGGTAATCCGCATCACCCTGGACGCTGCACAGCTCAAAAAAGAGCTTGGACTTACCGACGAACAGCTAAAAAAGGTGGATGGGCGGCAGATTGACGTAAAAACAGAAAATGCTCAATCTGGCATCGCAAAACTCCGCGATAGTGTAGCTAAGTGGGGTTTGGCAGTTAATGCCGCTATCACTGCAGCCAAAAGTTTGGCAGGCGCTATCAATAGCGTGGTGGCTCCGGCGATGGTGCAAGAAAAAGCTGAGCAGGATCTTGCAGCCGCACTAAAAAACACCGGCATATATAGCGCCCAATTAGAATCCCAACTAAAAGCCCAGGCGTCTGCCATCCAGTCGGTTACCACTTACGGAGATGAGTCTATCCTTATGGCCACCCGACAAATGCAGGTGATAGGGCAGCTATCGGCTGACCAGCTCCCAGCCGCCCAAAAAGCTGCCGTGGGTTTGGCGGCGGCATACAAGCTCGATCTCAACACAGCCTTTGAAATGGTGGGTAAGGCCGCAGCTGGCAATACTGCTACGCTTAGCAGATACGGCATCGTACTTGAAGAAGGGCTGGATCCCCAGGAGAAGTTTGCCGAATTATTGCGGGTAGGAGCGGATCGCTTTGCGCTCGCGCGTGATGAGGCCAACACCACATCCGGCGCCCTCCAGCAGATGAATAATTTATGGGGAGATCTCAAAGAAGTCATCGGGACATGGATACTTCCCATGCTCGGCGATGTGGCAGCTGCCTTTTCTGACGTACTAAAATTGATTCAGGGGGTGTCGAACCACGAAAAGTCCGCGCAAAAACAGACCGAAGCTCTTGCCTGGCAATTCGATTTTTTAACAAATAAAGTACTGGAGTACAAAAGCCAAACAAGCCTTTCTGCCCAAGAGCAGGAAGAGTTTAACGGCTATCTTAAAGAGCTGCAGCAAGCCTTTCCAGACCATTTTACTGGTATGGATATGTTGACTATGAAGTACGACGATGTAGCCACCGCCATCGCTGGCGCTCGCGGTGAGGTCGAGCTATTAATGGACCGGATGTTGCTACAAGCGGTAATGGACGACTATAGCGACGACCTAATTAAATATAGTAAAAAAATTCGGTTGGCGCAAGAGGAGCTGCAGAAATATCAGAAAATGCAGGAGGAAGGAGATGAGTGGGTTGTAGTAGGTCCGGACATGATCAGATCCGTTAAAATGTACATTAATATGTACAACGACGAGATCGAACGCTTCCGAAAGAAAAAAGCCTCAATCATCGCCGAAAGAGATGCTCTTGCTGAGGAGCTTAGTGTGCTTCCAGAGCCACCAACTCCCTCGCCGCCAAAGGAACCCAATGCTGGTGGCGCAGGCACGGGATCCGGATCTGGATCTAGCGCCAGCACAGCGGAAGCGGCGAAGGCCGAGATATCGGAAACTGCCAAAGCTTACGCTGAGCTACTTCAGCAACTCCAAAAATACCATGATGAACGTGCATTAATTGGCTTAACCGCCCATCAACAAAAATTAGCCAATCTCTCCACCCAGTTTGATGAAGAACAGCAGGTAATACTCAACTCCCTCGCCGCCAAAGAGATAACTGACGAGGAGGCTCACCAGAGACTTACGACCATCCGCACAAAATACGATGACCAAATAATAGCGGCTCAGATTGCGGCAGATGCCGAAATAATCGAGCTGGCAAAAGAGAGGATGGATCGGGCTGTGCAGGACGAAGAGTCGTATTACGAGACCATGAAATTTGCTTCTGCAGACTATTACGAGTGGAAAAAGGCTCAGATCCGCGCTGAAGTGGAAGCCATGGCCATCGGCGATGCGGAAAAGCTGGAGCTGATTAAGCAACACATTGCAGAGCTGGATGCGCTGAAGGAAGAGTATTCTTCCACAGGTCCGGAAACGAAAAGCAACTGGTTCTTCAGCGGCCTTTTGGGTTTTGACCCAGATGATCCTGCTGACATGAGCAAACTGTCTGTGTTGCAAGACAGCTTTAGAAGCATTGGCAACATGGTAAGCAGCTCTCTTTCTGGTCAAATACAATTGAATAGACAACGAAAAACCGAAGAGCTCCAAAGAATAGATGAAACTGCAGCAAGAGAAAGATGGTCTGCTGAAATGGTGGCCGCAGCAAAGGCAGAAGTGGAAGCGAAGTACCTACCGAAAGAAAAGAAATACAAAGAGATACAAAAGGCTATGTCTATAGCTCAGGCCACCATAAACGTGGCTGAGGGCGTGACAAAAGCATTGACACTTGGCCCCATTCTTGGCCCCATTATGGCTGGAATTATAAGTGCAATGGGCGCAGTTCAGATCGGCATAATCAAGGCTCAAAAGTTTGCTTTTGGTGGGCTCGTGAAAGGACCAGGCGGCCCAAAAGATGACAAAATCCCGGCAATGCTATCAAATGGCGAGTATGTGGTTAATGCCGCAGCTACCAAAAAGTATCATCCCATACTCGACGCTATAAATTTCGGCAAGTCTATGTCTGTGCAACCAAAATCTACTTATGCGGATGGCGGGTTAGTTGCCGCTGGCTCTGGATCGGATGTTACAAGTAAACTGGAGCAAATTATCAAAAAAATTGATATCCTAAATATAAACTTGGTCAGGAAGGACATGAAGCCAGTTATACAGATATCATCTGACCTACGAGAAATTATTAGGGTACAAGACAATATCCGAAATAGGATGGAGGATGGCGGATATGTCCCAGGTTCTGCTTAATTCAAACGACATCAGTTCTAAAATTGTAGCGATATCTGGGATGAATTATATAAGAAACGACAATTTTTCGTTTGAACTGCCTGAAATTAGTATCGAAACAACCATCGCTACAGGACAAATAAACGATAATATAACCTGCATAATTGCGGAAAACCTTCAGGCTGATTTTTATATTTCGGATATCAAATACAATTCCGCCACCCGCTTATATACATGGGTTTGCCCACACGCATTTGTTCGACTATCTGACTACCGTGCTTCCCAGATTTCCCAATACTGGCCAGATGTTACGCCTACCTATGCTCAGTTTAACAATGACCAATCCTATCATGGATTATGGTCGCGGCAATACTGGCAATTGCTGTTTTTGGTGCAAACGCTAATTCATCACGCCACCGGCTGCGGTTGCGCTAATATTGATGTTTCAGTTGGTGCCGATGAATCGGTATATTATACTCGTGCATTTGATGGTTATTTCTGGACCACAACGCAGTGGAACTGGGACCAAATAGGGATATCCATCCCAACCCTTCGCCGTATAGGCAGCAAGCGCCATGACGATTATAATTCTGATGTATATGACATCTATTCCAAGCTTCCCACTGCACTGGATGTGCTCAATTATTGCTGCATGACTATGGGTATGCAGATAGATATATTCTCCGCCAACTACAAAATAACCCCTGTATCAAATCAAATGCAAATACCAACAGAGTCTCTTCAAATAGACAAAGATGAGCGTAATTTAGAGTTATACCGGTTTTATGAATCCAAAACGAGCAGGCTGATTGCTGATAGTTTTGATTACATATATGGTTACTGGGATGCCGGAAACAATTATATCCCATACACATTTGGCTTCGACGGCGCAGATTATCAGCTTACAGAGAGTAACCTATTTCATGAAGACAGCTTAAAACCAGGCAGACGTAAACTAGCCGTCGCTTGGCCTAAGCTCTGGAACATACATTATATAAGTAGTAACTACATAGCGATAATACGCGATAGCGAAAACGACTTGCGCTGGTGGGATATGTGGTTTAATTCTATACTGATCCCATTTTGGGCATCTAAATCAATAGTTCAATCATATACTACACCAATATCAGATCAAAATATAGCTGCCCGATCCGTTAATATTGATATTGGCAATAGCAGGAAAATGAAGTATGAGGTGTTTTCATGATATTGATTCCTGAAATCCGCGAGCCTGTAATACTCGTTAATGAAGCCCAGATGACGTTGTCCAACGCATCTATCGATTATGATCCTGATGACCATGACTATACGATGTATCGGAGTGTAATCAACGGTGCTGCTATTCTGGTAAGTCGTGGGGAATATTTTAAGGGCACGATCGACGTATTTGATATTACTTTTACAAATTACTCAACGATTAAATCCATAGTTGGTCAAGTTATTAGGTTATGGCCGTTTGGCACTGGCTTTTGGCCGCTGCCACCTGCCCCTGCCGTCGGCTATTACCCATATGTTGACGTTTTGATCACCAAAGTATCTCCCTATCACCGAAATAACGCATTTTATATAGATGCGTGCATTATTAGCTTTGAATCGGAAATGCCATACACACTATCTCTTGCCACCGATACAGGCTTACCGCCAGAACCGCCAGAAGAATAAAATAGCCTGCTGCACTAAAACAGCCATATACCGTGGCTGTTATTTTTATTCAATCTTACAACAATATATCGGTTATTGCCAAACTTTTGACAATCTTTTTGCCAAGAACTTGGCAAAAGCTCTATTAGATTTTGATATTGCCAAACTTTTGGCACGTTATGCCAAACCTAATGGCATCGGATATTCTTGGTAAAAGAATAAGAGCAATAATCATGAAAGAGCGCAAAAAAGAACTTGCCAAAAAAGCGGGATTGCTTAAATTGGTAAGTAAGTGCTTACTAACGCATGGCAAAGGATTGATACTATGGAT
>JAQUJJ010000218.1 GCA_028681035.1 Candidatus Cloacimonadota bacterium | reverse complement strand
GCAGGGACAAACCATTGCCACGTGGGGAACATCATATCCCGTAGCCTATCAATTTGACACAGCTGGACTAATGATTGCAATGGCCACAACCCGCAGCAACGCCTACGAAAACGTGAACCTCAACTCTCTTGTGCCGACTGGCGAAACCCTTTCATCGCTCAGCACTCAGAATTCAGCACTAGACATTACCCAATGGTTCTACGATGAAACCACCGGCCTGTTAACAAATAAAGTCTATGCTGATGGAAACGGCACCGCTTACACCTACACAGAAACCGGCAGACTCTCAACCCGAGTATGGGCGCGCAGCATCACCACAACCTATGAATATAATACCCTTGGCCAGTTGTCTAACATCCTCTACTCCGACTCAACGCCTTATGTTACACTCACCCACGACCGTTTAGGCCGCATCCTTTCAGCATCAAGCTCAGCCTCAACCAGCACCTTCCATTATGATGGCTTAAAGCTCGACTATGAAAATCAAGATGGCTACATCATAGACCGCAAGCAGGACACCCTCGGACGCAATACTGGGCACGTCCTGACAGGCGGTTCCTTGTCTCCGATGACCTTGGTCTATGTGTTTGATGAGTACGGCAGGTTTTATTCTGTGGAATCCGCACACTCTGCGAGCACAAACCTTTTCACCTACGCCTACTTGACCGGTACAGACTTAACTTTCGGCTACATCGGCACCTCATCAACCAATCCGCAATCACAAATCCAAGTTCTAAAATCATATGAGTCTAAGCGCAATCTAATCACCGGGGTTACCAATTCCGTGGGTTCCGTGCCTTCCTTGGTTAGCTCATTTGACTATATCAATGATCCGCTTGGCCGCCGGACCCGTCGAGCCGATTATTATAACGCATCGACAATCATCAACGTTTTTGATTACAATATCCACGGTGAAGTCATAGGTGCAGATATGGATGAAGATAACTACAATTGTGAATATGACCCCATTGGAAATCGTAAACAGTCTACAGTTTACAGCGGACAGTCCACAGTTACTCATATGTATAATGCCAACCAGCTCAATCAGTACACTGCAATTACCGGTGGTATCTCCGCATCACCCACCCATGATGACGACGGGAATTTAACATGGGATGGCATTCATTGGTCTCATGGTTGGGATGCTGAAAACCGCCTTATCAGCTCCGCTCCTGACTATTGGGGCACAACCAACGGAGCGACCCGCATCGACTACACCTACGATTATATGAATCGGCGTGTTTCAAAAACCATAAGCATAATGGCAGGTCGCTACGTCTCTTATCCTCCATCATATGATGATTTACAGGGTGCATGGAGTGCACTGGAAACCCGCCGCTTCATCTGGGACGGCTGAAATATTATAGCAGAGATTATCATTGACCAAACCATCTTCGCAACCAATGTCAACTATTACATATGGGGCCTTGATCTTAGCGGAACTCTTCAAGGCGCTGGTGGTGTTGGCGGGTTGCTAGCGGAAACAAAGGCAACCCCTCCCAGCACCGACACCTATTACGCTCTTGGTGACGCAAATGGAAATGTGACGGAATATATTGATAGCACTGGAGCGGTTAAAGCGCATTATGAATACTCCGCCTTTGGTGAAATAACCGCTCAATCAGGTGTCATGGCTGACGAATTTTCCTTCCGCTTCTCAACCAAATACTATAATCCCGAAACCGGATTATATTATTATGGATACCGCTACTATGATGTGGTTCTTATGCGGTGGCTCTCCAGAGATCCGATCGGGGAACAGGGCGGATTGAACCAGCATGGGTTTGTTGACAATGATGCAATTAATTGGTTTGATTCGTTAGGTGATAAGAAGAGTAAAGGGAGGAAACCTACATGGTTGGCTTTTCTTAAAGCTGCTAAAGAAATTCATAATAATTACGAGACGTATAAAAATCTCACATCGCAGGCAAAGGATACTTTTAAAAACAAAATCAACCCGTGTTATGATTGTTGCTGGAAGGGGAAACCAAATTATAAAGTCAGTGATTGGGATGAACCCGACAATCAAAATGTAGGATGGCAAGTTCTTCACCGGCAGATGGGATGTGAACTCAAACGAGCAGGGGCTAGTCAAGAAGCGATGGCCTTGTTAAATGTTCTATATGAAACAAAAACATCAATTTATGAAATGTTAGCTAAGCTGAAGCTGAATCCTAAGGGCGGTATAGACGATTGGATTAATGATACAGCTAGGGATATGGCGGCTGTCATGGAGGGGTGGAATAATGGTGGTGGAGATTGTACTACAAAATTCATTCCTTCCGAATGCAAGAAGATCAAGTAAATGTTAAGCGAGATTCCTCATGGCGTATGGTAAAAAAGTTTATAGATTAGTTGGTGTTTTTCTTGTATTGCTTTTTTTGATGGCAGTCTTTATTAGTCATGTTTCTATGCAGCGATCTCTTATTGTTTATCTTGAGGATCTGTCACTAGGTATGACTCTAAAGACAGTGCAATCAAGTGTGCCGAGTCGATTTTTTAAGGAAGAAGGAATCGCAACAAATTCCTATTATTTACTTGATCGTGTATTTCAGGATAATGTCCTTGCATATCGATTCCTGGCTTATAGTCAAATTAAAGGAGAGCGTTTTGCTGATGCTCAGATTTTCTTTGATCAAAATAATGTTCTTATTGGATTTAGTTACGCAGCTGATGGTTTTTACCAACTTAGCCCGACAAGAACTGATGGAGGTGGCCCGGGAGGAAGTAGAACACGTGTTTCAGGGATTCGAACGGTATCAAGGCCGTAGTTCTACAATTCAGCATTGAACGCAGGCGGTATATAAGAAGCAGTATTACGATTATGCTTAGTGAACTCAAACATACTCTGGATAACAAAATAAATTCATTAACCAGATACGTGTACGACACCACAGATAACAGTACGGTGACATGCCGCTCCTGTAGTGTTAATCTGCAGTTTTGCGGGGTCTTAGTTTGGCTCTCCAGAGACCCGATAGGAGTAAGGGGAGGCATCAATGCATATGGTTTCGTTGGAAACGACGGGGTGAATCATTGGGATAAATTGGGTTTGATGATGATTGCACCTGTTAATGATAGCCCTCGTGTAAAGGGAACTATTGATGAAATTTATGCCGGTGCCTATGTCATCTTTGATGACGAGGATGCTAAAACCATGTCTCACTCAGGAGGCGGTATTTTAGTGCATGGTAAAAGAGTGACTGTTAATCTTCGACATTGCACAAATCCAGAGTTAAATATTAAGAAAAGTCAGACATTACAAAAGCGCTTGGTTGTTTCAGCCAGTTTTAAGACAGGCTATCTAACAACACAACCCGCAACAGATGATAATGCTTATAATTACTTTAATCTTTTAACATTTAACGGACCGGGTAATTGTTACAAGGGAACAATAGAGGTTATGTCAAAGTGGGTTCTTTTTCCTAATGGCTCTGACTTACCAGGTTTGGGCCCACCTGGAACAGATGATCTTTCAGGATCTTTGGATGGCCTCGGAACTCATGGAAGTATAGCTGCTTTCAACGGTTGGCCTGACTCTGGGATAACAGGTCCATCCGCAACAGGATGGTTCAATTTTACCATCAGAATAAAGTGTGGTGGTGACTATGATATTACCGCTATTGCAGCCCCTTTATATCCCAAACCGTTAGGACGCAAAGTGCCACCAAATCCTCCTGATGGATATAAACGCACTGAGGGATATGGATGGGATGAGTGGCCTTGGTATGAATGATTGCAAAGAGGTTTTGAAATGATAAAATTTTATAATATTTGGGTGATGACAATCATATTTTCCTGTTTTGTTGAAATATCATTTTCTGAAACTTCGCCTCTGCTTAAGTATGATGATGAAGATCCTACAGATCTTGTGGCTTCTGTTGCTGGTTATCAACAAATGCAAAAACATGCTTCTGGAATTAATGTGCCTGTCTTTTCTTTGGAAGTTGACGCTAAAATAGGGGATGTTATCGGCATTCTTTTTTCTATTGTCGCACCAACAAATTACATCGGACACATTTTTTGGGTTGAATGTCCGACAAAATATGGTTGTTTTGAAAATCAATCATATCCCTCGGATAAATTGTTCCCAACGAACCAACTATATTCCTTTTCCCTATCAGACTCAAACATTTTGTCAATGTTAGAATCGACCAGCCGTATGGCTCCAGAGGATCGAATGACTACATGGCACTTGCCAACTCATTTATACTTTTATAAATTGAAAGATGCAATAGAATATTTAGAAAACAAAAAAAAGAAACTGGAGCACGATAAAAGTGATCTGCCTGATCTTAAAAAGAAGCTGGCAGAGGAACGCAAAAAACATTTATCAGGTGGGAGACGGTCTAGTCGTTACAAAATATTGGCGGGAAAAGTGGGAAATACGCTACATGAAATCACGCAAATTGAAAGCGATATTAGGGATGTTGAAAGGCGAATTTTAAGACTGCGGAAATTTGACGATTCGGAGAGTATAAATGAGGTTGGTGGTAATTAGAGTCGGCAATAGGGACGTAGTTCCATATACGGTAATTCAGCATTTAGCGCATTATGGCCAAAAAAATCATCTGTGGATGAAAAAAGCGAATGGGGCAATGTTTAGGGAATGAAACGGATATGAAACAAAAGAACGCCTGTTTTGACGCTAAGCCTCTGTAAAATCATAATTGAAAACAACTTACATCAAAAAAACGCTGTTTTTTGGCTATTGCCGCAAAATTCGGTTGCATTACCTCTAACACGTTAATACTCAAATGGT
>JAQUJJ010000062.1 GCA_028681035.1 Candidatus Cloacimonadota bacterium | reverse complement strand
TTGACCGCAAATGGGAAGAGCTTTCTAATCTCTTTGAGAATAATCCCCATATGCGAGAACAGAGCGGCCGATACCGCAAGCTGATTATCTTTACCGAACATCGGGATACCTTGAGTTATCTGCATGGTCGCTTGAACGATCTGATCGGTAACCCAGATGCCGTAATCATCATCCACGGTGGCATCAAACGTGAGGAAAGGCGCAAAGCCCAAGAGCTATTTCGCAATGACCCCAGAGTGAGTATTCTGCTGGCTACCGATGCCGCTGGAGAAGGTGTGAACCTGCAAAATGCCAATCTGATGGTGAATTATGATCTGCCTTGGAATCCCAATCGCATTGAACAGCGTTTTGGTCGTATTCACCGTATTGGTCAGCAGGAAGTCTGCCACCTGTGGAATATGGTGGCGATGGAAACCCGGGAGGGGGACGTATTCCTCAACCTCTTCAACAAACTCGAGGTACAGAGGCAGGCTTTGGGCGGTAGAGTCTTTGATATTCTGGGTGATGTCTTTGAAGAGAAGAGCTTGCGGGATCTACTGATCGAAGCTATTCGCTATGGAGATGACCCGGTGATCAGAGCCAAGCTCTTTGAAGTAGTAGAAGGTGCTCTGGATACAGAACACATTAGAAACATCCTAAGTCGCAATGCCTTATGCGAGGAAGTGATAGACGAAAAACGCCTTTTTGCTGTGAAAGAAGAAATGGAAAAAGCCGAAGCACGCAAACTCCAACCCTACTTCATCCGTGCCTTCTTCAGCAAAGCTTTTGAACAACTGAGGGGAGAGCTAAGAGCGCGTGAATCCGGCAGATGGGAAATCACCTATGTACCTGCCAAGATCCGAGAAAGGGATCGCCAAATATCCGGCAGAAATCGTCGTAATATGAATCCCGTCACCACCAAGTATGAACGGATCTGCTTTGATAAACAGTTTGTCCGTTTAGCGCAGCGTGAATCCGCCATGGCCAGCTTTATCCATCCCGGGCATCCTTTGATGATGGCGGTGATAGACCTGATTTTGGAAATTCATCGCAATAAACTGAAACAAGGCTCTGTGATGCTCGCTCCTAATGATGAGGATATATTGCCCAAGGCCATGCTGATTATCGACCATTCGATCAAAGAAGGCCAGAATCGCAATAGATGCGTATCTCGCCGGATGCAGTTTGTGGAGATAAGTCCCGCAGGTGAGATCAATAATGCTGGATGGGCTCCCCATCTTGATCTGGAACCAATTTCAGAGGCTGATTTTAAGCTTGTGGAAGGCATCCTATCCGAAGCATGGCTCTCTGAGCAATTGGAAGCCAGGGCTCTGGCTTTTGCCACTGCTCAGCTTGCTCCAGAGCATTTTAATGAAGTAAATAGCCGCAGGGAACAGCATATAAGTAAGACCCTTGAGGCTGTGCACCAAAGACTGATCAAAGAGATAGACTTTTGGTCGGATCGCAAAATCAAGCTTCAAGAAGACTTGGCTGCCGGCAAGAAAACCCGGCTGAGTATAGACAATGTGAATCGCAGCATAGATGAGCTCACCCACCGCTTAGAATCCAGAAGCAAAGAGCTGAAGGCGATGCGTCATATAGTATCTGAGACTCCACACATCATCGGAGGGGCACTGGTAATCCCGGCAGGCTTGATCTCCAAAGCCAAGGGTGAGAACACTTGGTCTGCCGATGCCGAAGCACGCAAGCGTATCGAGCAAATAGCCATGCGAGCGGTGATGGAATATGAACAGACTCTGGGCTGCGAAGTAATCGATGTCTCAGCTCTCAATTGTGGATGGGATATTACCAGTATTCCACCTATGCTTGATGGCAAATTGCCGGAAACAAAACACCTCGAAGTAAAGGGCAGAGCCAAAGGGCAATCTACCATAACGGTTACCCGCAATGAAGTGCTCTATGGCTTGAATCAGGCTGATAAGTTTATCCTGGCCATTGTGATCGTGGATGGTGAAAACTACGAGGGGCCTTATTACATTCGTAAGCCCTTTACGAAGGAGCCAGATTGGGCCGTGACCAGCATCAATCTGGGTATTCAAAGCCTGATGAGTAAAGCAGAATTGCTAAAGTTGGAGATATGAACGATTACTTGAAGAGCATTCAGGACGAGAACAGACTTTATGCAATCAGAAGCTTGTTTTCTGATTGTAGTGCGCGCTATTTGAAATCAGCATCATTAGTTGGAATGCATAATGAACACATAAAACATCTAAAAGACCACGACCGATTCTTCACTGATGGCTTTTATCAGATTATGGAAGCTATTGAAGAGCGGTATAATTACAAATACTGTGACGATCAGATACAGATCTTTGAATCATTTGAAAAAACCACAGAAAGAAGATGGTTTAGCTTTGCACACAAGGTAAAACTAGCTCTAGTTGAAAACAATCAATTTTGCCGCAGCATCCTAAGATTAGGTGGATTTCTTGATAAAGATGACAATGCATTAGCATTGCCCACAGCTTTGCAGATTATCCATGATATAGATCTGCGGTGGTACATATCAGATGAGCCTAAAAGGGAAGATAATGAAGATTAAAGCACCTAAGAAACTAATAGAAGTAGCGCTTCCGCTCAAAGAAATCAATGAAGCCTGTGTGCGTGAAAAGTCTATCCGGCATGGGCATCCCTCCACCTTGCATCTGTATTGGGCAAGACGCCCCTTGGCTGCTGCCAGAGCGGTGCTCTTTGCCCAGCTCGTCAATGATCCGGGCTGGGATGAAGAACTGAAGATCGGTTACAAGAGAAAAGCAGATGCGAACCGGGAACGCGAAAGACTCTTTGCCATCATCAGAGAACTGGTAAAGTGGGAAAACACCACTAATGAGCAGGTACTAAACCAAGCCCGAGCAGAAATAAAGAAAAGCTGGAAAGTAACTTGTGAACTGAATAAAGACCATCCCGAAGCGGCTGAACTCTTTAATCCCGATAAACTACCTGCTTTTCATGATCCCTTTGCCGGAGGCGGCTCCATCCCCTTGGAAGCGCAAAGACTGGGTTTGGAAGCCTGGGCCAGCGACTTAAACCCTGTGGCAGTGCTGATCAATAAAGCGATGATTGAGATTCCACCTAAATTTGTGGGCCGACGTCCGATTGGGCCTATTCCCGCTCATGAAAAGCAAATTGATACCGGACAATATACCTGGCCTGGGGTCACTGGATTGGCAGAGGATGTGCGTCGTTACGGTCATTGGGTGAGAGAAGAGGCCTTTAAGCGGATTGGACATCTTTATCCGCCCATCGAAGTGACACCTGAGATGGTGTCAGAGCGTCCAGACTTAAAGCAATATCAAGGAAAGAAGCTTACTGTTATTGCCTATCTTTGGGCAAGAACAGTAAAGAGTCCCAATCCTCTCTACTCTCACGCGCATGTTCCCCTAATTACTACTTTCGTTTTATGCGACAAAAAGGGCAATGAAGCTTATGTCGAACCCATAATTCAGGAAAACAGTTATAGATTTTTAGTTAAAAATGGTAAGGCAGCCTATCATGCTCAAGCTAAAATGGGTACGAAAGTTTCAGGTAGAGGGTCTGGTTTTTACTGTCTATTATCACAAACCCCTATTGATGGATCATACATTAAAGCTGAAGGACAGGCTAATAGAATTGGATCTAAGCTCTTAGCAATTGTCTGCGAAAGCGATAATGGGAAAGTATTCCTATCACCTAACGAATTTCAGGAGGCAAATGCACTTTCTGCAATTCCAGAATGGAAACCTGTTCAAGGAATGAATCAAAATACCACTGATCTTGTTAGCGGCAGAGGATATGGCTTTAAGTTTTGGCATCAGATATATACCTCGCGCCAACTGACTGCCTTAACAACATTCTCAGACTTGATAAACGAAATACATGAAAAAATCAAGCAAGATGCAGATCTAAATTCTAATACTAACGATGCATTGTCTTTAGATGAAGGAGGGTTAGGTTCCGAAGCATATGCTGATGCAATTACTGTATTCCTATCCCTTGCACAAGGTAGATGTGCAAATTACTGGTCAGCCTTTACTGCATGGGGCGGAAACTTTATAGTTCAAACTTTCGGACGACAAGCCTTACCTATGGTTTGGGATTATTCAGAAGTTAACCCTTTTTCAGCATCCACTGGGAACTGGCTGGGGGCGATTAACTGGATCGAAAGAGTTATACTCATTTCATTGTCTGCATTTGTATCAGGTTTTTCGCTCCAGCAAAATGCTATGACACAATCGGTCAGTGAATCTAAGGTGGTATCAACAGACCCTCCATACTATGATAACATTATGTATGCTGATTTATCTGACTTCTTTTATATCTGGTTAAGAGATTGCGTGAAATCGGTTTATCCTTCGCTATTTTCCACATTAGAGACTCCTAAATCTGACGAAATTGTAGCTTCGCATTATCGACATAATAGCCGCTCTGATGCTGATCTGTTCTTTATGCAATCCATGAAGAAAGCAATGCACAGACTCTCTGAAATCTCAAATAGCTCATTTCCGATTACAATATATTATGCATATAAGCAAGCAGCGTCTGACGTGTCTGGTACCTATTCAACTGGGTGGGTTACTTTTTTAGATGCTGTTGTTGATTCTGGTTTGGCTATTCTAGGTACTTGGCCAATGAGAACAGAAAGAGATCAAGGGCTTAAGACAGGTTCGAATGTTCTAGCTTCAAGTATTATTCTGGTCTGTCGAAAGCGCAATACGGACGCCGATACTATAGGTCGTAAAGACTTCATGCAAGAATTAAATCAAGCTATCCCACAAGCTCTGGATACAATGATCAATGGAAGCGAAACTTCAAGCCCTATAGCCCCTGTGGATTTAGCTCAAGCCTCCATTGGACCAGGCATGGCAGTTTATTCCAAGTATAAAGCCATTCTGGAAGCTGATGGTAGTCCTATGTCAGTCCATACTGCCCTTATCCTGATCAACAAAGCTTTGGATGAGTATTTCAAAGAGCGGGAAGGGGATTGGGATAATGATACCCGTTTTTGTTTGCAGTGGTTCAGTGAATATGGTTTCAAAGAAGGTGTCTATGGTGATGCTGAAGTGCTCGCCAAGGCCAAAGGTCTTTCTGTAGAAGGCGTAAGAGATAGCGGGGTTTTGCTTGCCGAAGCAGGCAAGGTGCGTCTGTATCGTCCCGCAGAATACCCCGCTGATTGGAACCCCTTAAAAGATAGCCGTACTCCGGTTTGGGAGGTACTGCATCAGCTAATCCGGGCTCATCAAAGCAGTGGAGAATCAGCCGCAGCAAAGATTGTGTCTGCTGTACCCGAACTATCTGCAACCGCCAGGCAGCTTGCCTTTTTGCTCTATACCTTATGTGAACGCAAGGCTTGGGCAGAAGATGCCAGAGCTTATAACGATATCGTAACTGCCTGGCTTTCCATCGAAAAGCAAGCTGTGAAGAGTGAAGCCCAAGATGAGCAAAGCGAAGTAGAGTTTTAGATGACAAAGAAGCAAGCATTGGATCTGATCGCCAAAGTGATTCCGCAGGCGAAAGCTATTACAGGCAAAGAACCGGAGTTTAGCACTGATGAGGATTGCCTGATGATCACTATGTACCGAAATGAAACGACAAATGCACCTACAAATGAAACTGTAAATGAAACTGTAAATGAGACTTTAAATGCACCTGTAAATGCACCTGTAAATGCACCTGTAAATGAACCTGTAAATGAACCTGTAAAACTGGCAGATACCTTATATATAAACAGAGCCACTGTAATGCGAAATATTCAGTTCCTTAAGAAGGCTGAAGTTATTACCCGCATCGGTTCAGACAAAACCGGCTATTGGCAAATTAACGAGACAAAACGAGGATAAAAACATGGCTATAAAAGCATGGCGAGACATCGCAGTACCGCATCAGGACGTACTAAAAGGTACTTTCAAACAATCTGAATTTGCGGCAGATCTTTCCCGGGTACATACCGGAGATGCCAGTGAAGAGTATCAAAATCCGGTGATGTTCTTTCAGAGAACCTTTATCACCGAGGGCATGAGATTGCTATTTGACTCTGTAATTCAGCGTTTGAGTGGCAAAGGAGGCGACCCTGTAATCCAATTGCAGACAGCTTTTGGCGGTGGCAAGACACATACCATGCTGGCAGTTTATCACCTTGCCAAAGGCGAGGCAGCTTTGTCTGATTTGCAAGGCATTCCACCCATTATCGATAGAGCAGGGATCACATCTTTGCCCCCAGCCAAGGTGGCAGTGATAGACGGCAATCAGCTTTCTCCGGGAAGCCCGAGATTGAGGGATGGAATTACCATCCATACCCTTTGGGGGGAACTCGCCTGGCAATTGGGTGGGGCAAATGGCTATGAGCAGGTGAAACAAGCTGATCTCAGCGGAACCTCACCCGGCAAGGAAGTGCTGATCCCACTGCTGAAGCAATACGCACCCTGTGTGATTCTGGTGGATGAATTGGTGGCTTATATCCGTCAATTTGAACCTGGTAAGAGCTATACTGGCGGCAGCTATGACTCTAATATCTCCTTTATCCAAGCTCTGACAGAAGCTTTGAAGGCGGTGCCGGGTGCCATAATGCTGGCCTCGCTTCCGGAATCGGATAAAGAGGCGGGCAGCCAGATCGGGATCAATGTGCTGCATTCTCTGGAGCATTTCTTTGGGAGAATTCAGGCCTTGTGGAAACCTGTGGCTACAGAAGAAGCCTTTGAAATAGTGCGCCGCAGGCTATTCGCCAATATCACCGATCAAAAATCGCTGGAAGAAACTTGCCGGGCCTATGCGGATTTTTATATTGCCAACAAGGATGACTTTCCCAATGAGACCCAGGAAGCGCATTACTATGAGCGCTTGAAACAGGCCTATCCCATCCATCCTGAAATCTTTGACCGTTTGTATGAAGATTGGTCGAGCCTGGATAACTTCCAAAGGACGCGCGGTGTGCTCAAACTCATGGCAAAGATCATTCATAAGCTCTGGATAGACGATAATAAAGACCCACTGATTATGCCAGGCAATCTGCCGCTATACGATGCCGATGTCCGCCATGAAGTTATTTACTATCTGCCTCAGGGATGGGATCCCGTCTTGGAGAGGGATATCGATGGCTCACGCTCCGAAACCGCTCGGATTGAGAAGATCGAAGCCAGATTTGGTCAGTTGCAAGCCTGTAAGAAGCTGGCGAGAACCATCTTCTTTGGATCTGCTCCGCATGCGGTAGCCCTGCATGTTGCCCGCACTTCCAGGGGTATCGAATACAAGAGGATTCTGCTGGGAGTAGTGCAACCAGAGCAGGTGATCGGTGTCTTCAAAGATGCTATGACCCGCTTGGTGGATAAGCTGCATTATCTCAGCAATGCTGATAATAAGCTATTTTGGTTTGATACGCGCCCAAATCTCAGGCGAGAGATGGAAGACCGCAAACGGCGCTTTAGCGATAAAGATGATGTAGTCCCAGTGATCAAAGAGCAGCTTCAACGTTTGGTAAATAATGGCTGTTTCGACGGCATCCATATTTTCACGCGATCTGATGACATTGCGGATGATTACTCGCTGCGGCTGGTGATCTTGCCACCAGATGCCTATTATCTGCGTTCTGGGGGTAGTTTCGCCATAGGGGGCACTCCGAATAGTGATGGAGCGAAGCGAATACTCACAAGTCGGGGAGAACAACCGAGACTGAAACAGAACAGGCTCATCTTCCTGGCTGCCGATGGTGAAGTGATGGGCAGATTGAAAGATCAGGTGCTCACCTTGCTGGCTTGGGGTTCCATCCTCGATGATATAAAAACGCTGAAACTCAACCTAGACCAATACCAAAGCAAACAGGCTAAGGAAGGCTTTGAGGATGCCAAGAAATCTATTGATCGCCTGGTAAAAGAAACCTATAAATGGATTTTGGTGCCGGAACAGGATAAGGTGCCGGGTGATAAATTTGAGCCTTTCACGATCAACCCAAGTGTGCCAAATCTCGTGGGAGAGATAGAACGGATTCTAAGCGAAAACGAGCATCTGATAACGCAGTGGGCACCGATACATCTGCACAACCTGCTCAAGCGGTGGTTCTGGAAAGAGGATATTCAAGACCTAAAAGCTAAGGATATCTGGCATAGTACTTGTTGCTATCTGTATCTTCCCAGACTTAAGCATGAAAACAGCTTCTCCACTGCTATTGCAGCAGGGGCAGAGAGCAGAGACTTCTTTGGCCTGGCCTATGGTAAGGAAGGGGATCAGTATCTTGGGTTCTCATACGGTAAGGCCATGACACCTGTGTTTGATAGCTCCTTGCTGTTAATTGAGCCCTTATCAGCGGCAGAGTATCAGGCAAAAAAGGATGCTGCAAGAGAAGTACCACATCAAACTTCAGGAGAACCAGGTGTAGATGAGATAGATATTGATAGAACACCCCGTGGGGGTGATGACACAAGCCCCATTCCCAAACCAGTCACTTACAAGAAACGCTTCTATGGCAGAATTGATCTAAATCCACCCCGAGCCAAAGCGGATTTTGCCACTATTGTCGATGAGATAGTCTTGCATCTGATCAACAGCCCCACTGTAAACGCAAGTATTAAAATCGAAATAGAAGCAGATTGTCTGGAAGGCTTTGATGAAGCGACACAGCGCACGATCAAAGAAAACTGTAATACACTCAAGTTTGATCTGAGTGAGTTTGAATAGGTATGACATATTAGCGTCGCAAGACTAATATGTTAAATAAAGAAAGGAGATGAACCGATGAACATAATTCTAATCATCTTAGTAGTGCTCCTACAAAGCTTAGCAATGCAATGGCTGTAGGAGCATGTCAAGTTTTATCTTGACCGCGACCTACCGTACATCGTGTTGTTAACGTTGTAGATAGCACTCGCTGTTCTGAATAGCTTAATGTAAGCTGGCATGAAGTACCTGGAGCTTCGGCCCCAGGTACCAGTGTTTAGATGCTTTATAATGGACAATGAAGGATGGAAGACAAAATGTACACAGAACCAAACATCACTATCTCATCCACAGAGTATTGGGTCAAGATAGTTGTGTTCTTGCAGCAAAATTGGGCTTTGATTAAACCCATTTATGATTGTAGGGAAGATCTTTAAAAAGTTTGATACAATTATGAGCCATATGAAGGGATGGCTAGGTTTCCCAAGTCTGGGACTATACATAGAAGAAAAATTCAGATGAATAAGAATATTTTGGATATTGATAAGAGGATAAATATGAATTCCATACAAGGATCCGCGTCTCAAGCTGGCTTTTACTATCAGAATAGTGTTGCTGCATCGAAAATCATCGAATGTCTGTTTTTTAACTCAGATATCACAAGCATAAGACTTGAGAATTATGATAAGGGAAACCACATAGATGATATTATTATCTATCGTGCTACTAAAACAGAGTACATTCAAGTTAAGTGGTCTAATGATGAAAATAACTCTTTTACTTTATACAATCTACTTAACCAGCAAACTGACAAAAAATCTATATTCAAACAGCTTTCTGAAGGCTACACTAGTGTTAAATCGTCAAGTAGCGATTTTTCGATCACATTATTCACAACAAAGAGGGAAAGCAACCATAAGAGACCGAGTGAAGGGATTTCTTATGGTTTAGCCGATGTTAGGACAAATATTATTGAACCTCTTAAAATAGCTAAGGATGACTACAAGTTGTTACCGCACTATTCTGATTATAAAGATGTTTTAGAGATTATCCAGAATGAATGCCAACTAGATCAGGTTTCATTTAATGATTTCCTGCAGAAACTTGAATTCAAATTTAGTCAAGAATCAAGAGAGCAAATCCAAAACGCTACAAAATCTAAATTGAAAAATATAGGGATCGAAACGAGCCTATTTGAGATCCTTATAGATAATGTGGTTCAATGGAGCATTACTGGTGAACAAATCACAAAAGACGTAGTTCTAAGACAATTAGGTATAGCTGATAGGTTTGAGGATAAGATATCTCAGTATTTCCGAACAGTAGATGAAAAATATTATGTACCCAATCATGCTTTTTTGAGTAAATTAAGAACTTCTTTAGAAGAATTAGATGGTGGTTACATCTTCGTTGAGGGTCTCCCTGGCATAGGCAAATCAACAACCATAACTAAGTACTTTGAATCTCAACAAGAAATGATCATTGAGTACTATTGCTTTGTACCAGATGATAAAACATACGGTGCATTACGTCATAATTCATACTATTTCCTAAAATCTCTGTGTATTGCTATAGAAAAGCAATTCCCCGATATAGACTTTCCACATAAGTATTCCGAAAGATATGAGGAAAAATTGTCTGCATACATTGATAAACTGGGTACTATAAAAAGACGAGTCATTTTCTTTATTGATGGACTAGATCATGTCCATAGGGATATAGCTTTTCAAGGCTCTTCACTACTTAATCATATAAAGGGTGAATTGCCTGATGGAGTTTTCTTCATACTTAGCTCTCAATATGAGGCCGTTCTTTCACATTCTGTTGCTGTGAGTATTAGTTCAGATGAAAGGAGACATATTATTGTCTCAAGATTTTCGCAACCAGAAATTGAACAATATTTATCTAACAAAGGTATTCGTACATCTGGTATTATTGACCAAATTGAAAGGATTTCTTGTGGGATTCCACTATATCTTCATTACATATCGGAAATGCTGTTAAAGATTGAAGTAGGTGGCTATGCAAATCTATTAGAACGTCTACCAGCTCTTCAAGATGGGGAAATGAGATCTTATCATGAATATCTTTTTCAACAAATTGATGGCGATGAATTATCAAAATGGATCCTTGCAATTCTTGCACTCAGAAAAGAGACTAGCACTATTGATGCAATAACTGATATCTTAGAATTAGCTGGTGAGCGCAGGACACTCACAGAAATATCTTCTTTTATTAATCACTTTTCTCACTTACTTAAGCAATCGCACGGGAAAGCTTACGCTATATTTCACAATAGTTTCAGAGAGTATATATTGTCCAAAACTGATAACCTACTTCAGAGATTTAATCGAGCTTTTGTATTATTTTATGAACAGAATCTGCATACGGATGAAGCTTATAGAAACTACTTCAAACACTTATACGAAATGGGTGAGTATCGGAAAATAATATTATCTACAACTATAGATTGGGTAAAAGCTTCGTGGAGAGATTATAGGAGTTTTGATGAAATCGTTGAGAATATTGATATAGCCGTGAGTTCTTGTATTCAAATCAACTCATTATCAGAATTCATCAGAATAGTATTTATCAAATCCCAGGTTGCAAGGTCTAGACAGATTTTGGAAGGTTCAAGTATTGATTTCCCGATTATGCTTCTTAATGCGGGAGAAAATGCGAACAGCGAACGCTTAATATGGGACGGAGATTTTGTTCTGACTTCAAAGAGTTACTTTTGCCATTATCTAGATAAGTACTATAAAAAAACTGGATTTCTTCTACCCCAAAGCATTATTCAGAATGGATTGTTTAAAGTATCCAGAGATAGAAGCAAAGACGACATTATACTTATTTCCAAAGCCAAAGCACTTGTAATGGGAAAGGTAAAAGAAATCTTCAATGAAATTGGTACGCTTAGGTGGATTGCTTCAAATCAACATGGTAGAGACTATCAAAAAATAACAGCTTCAGAAGAAGAAAACAATAAAAAGAATCTACAGCTTAAACTCGAACTCATAGAATATCTGTATGAGTGTAATAAGTTCGATGATCTAGTAAGTCTTTCCAAAGAGATTACTGATGATGTCATCCTTCTCTCGTCAACTCAGATTGCTTTAACAAAGTTGATAATCAAAGGAGACAAGACATCTGCAATAAACTTAATGAAAATAATTCAATTCAATAGCGTAGCAAGTGATGATTTGAAACAATTCATTGTTTTCTGTAGTGATTATCTGACAAATGACCAAGTTATATCCACTTTTCCCACAATAGAGTTCGAATTACCCATTTTACACGAAGATATGATTAATAGAGAGGGTGGGGACTATTCACTTCACAAGGACATCATAACTTTGTATGAGGACTTGAAAATTATTTGGATATATAATCCTGAGGCAATTAAACTACTTATACTAAACGTTTCAATTCTTCCTAATCCATCAAAGAACATCTATAACTCGATATTCTATTTGTCTGAATTATGGTACAAATCACGAATATCGAAACTGACCTGTGAAGATGTTACAGATTTAGCAAAACAGGCTTTACGGCAACTGTATGTCTCGCATACCCCTCAACATAATAAAACAAATACAGGATTGCTTGATTATGATTCAAGCTTATATTTCATAAACCTCGATATCCATAAAGTATATAGGATTATCTTCAATCTCATCTCTAGGTTAATGACTTCTATTCAGGTGGAAGACTATGTGAACTATTGGTTTCACTTAGAAGAAACTCTCAAGGGGTATTCACATTATACAGTAGCACTAACCATAGCGAAACAGTTGAAAGCTACACCAGAAAAAAGCACTCCAGATCTAATTAACAGGCTGATTCATTATGCTGAGAAACTTGTCAGGATCGAAGAAAATACTTACGACCTCACTTCATCCATAGGTAAGGTCGCAGAAGTATATGGTATCTGTGGCTTAAAAGAAGATTTTAAAAGAATTTATAACGAGTTAATCGATGTTTCATTTGGAGTTCACGATAGGAAAGACTACCGAGCATCGAATATACTGGAACCCTTAGAAATGATTCACAACATAGAGCCAGATAAAACACTCATGAGATTATCTCAAATATTCCATATCCAAAACAATCTATCTGATGCCGGAAACGGAAGGATGCACCATATTTGTGTATCTGAATTTATTGCATTTACTGCCAGAATATATCCTGAATTGGCATTCCAACTTTTGGAAAAAGAAGAGCGAAGCATCTCAAGAGAAGAGGCATTTGACATTGTTTTTAAACAATTGATAAAGTTAGCTTCAAGTGAAAATTTACGGCTGTATCTAAGCTTAGCTAAGACAATTCCAAGATGGGAAAAAGGGGACAGTAGGGACAACCATTTCTTAGAGCTTTGCTTAAGCCTTCTTAGAAGAGCACTTCAGCTTCATAACGAAAGCTTCACAAGAGAACTTTTGGACATAGTTAAGTATAATATATTGGTTGAGCTTGATAAGCCAATTGAGTTAAGTAGATTCACGGAAGAATTTGTTCATACCGATATGAGTTACTTAGATTATTCGTTACCAGAACCAACAACAAAAGAGAAAGTAGCTTCTGAAGATTTAATATCCTTTGAATACAAGAAGTTCATGAAGAAGCTGCATCCTATAGATATTGGAGAATTAACAACTCTGTTTGAAAATAATTATCCTGAGTTTGAGAATATCATTCGTTCTCAATACGCAATCTGTTTATGCAACAATCGAAATCAAGTTATTCGTGGGGAGTACCACAGGTTAAAAGAAGTGTTTCAGGATTTTGTCGCTTCTCTCCCTAGCGAAGCTAATCCAATCCCAGAAAGAACGCTTACGCGCACCATAAAAAACTTTGTGACCATGAAAGATCAAGTAGTCAATATGAATCAAAGCTCTATGATAAAGTTAGCGGAACTTATTGCTTGCTTGAATTGCTTTATCGAAGCCACAAGTAAATTGTTTCCAAAGAACTCGTTCAGTGATTTCCTGAAAGATAGATTTGATGAGATCACGTGGGTTGAACATATTTTGCAAAGGGTAAATGAAAATCACGAGTTCGTCTTTTCAAAAGTGTTGTCTGATGAGAATCTCTCTTACTTAGTTGAGAATGTGTCAATTCTTAATGTTGTCAGCCTTGTTAATTTCGTTGATAAATGGATAGTTGGTAGAAGCAAATCCGTGTGCTTATTGAAAATCGCACATAGATTGCTCAAAATTGATCCCAAGTACTCGCAAGAATTAAAAGATAAAGTAGCCGTAGATAGGTATGATAATCATATTTTCCCGAGAAGAGAAAACGGAAGTCCACTAGGATTCGAAATTATCGATCTTCTTAGGCAACCTGACAAGGAGTTCGGAAAATCATTCTTGTTAAAAAGTTACATTTCTCAATATGGTGCTTACTATGATGATCTAGTCTTTAATCTTGATAAACTAATGAAATATCATGACTTCTTCGAGGATGGTGATGCTATAAACGCATACTTTGAGGCGAATTTATTGTATAACAAAGAGCTATCAAAAGGACTTCCTAATAAAGACAATGAGTATGAATTCATAATCAACCACGTGGAGAATCTGAGCATAGCAGAGAATGTTATAAAGCACCATGTATGGTTATTTGACTATCCAGTGGTTAAAATTAGAGAGTTATCGCTTCAATCAGTATATGACTTAGTGTGCTTTGATCCCGAATTGCTCAAAATCCTAATCAGATATGGTTTAGAAAGCGTTTCAGATAATCAAGTTGAACACAGTCTAACTGTGCTAATTGCAATATCATTGAGAAATCCAGAATTCCTATTACCATATAAGCAATAGATTTTGCATTTATCTCGAAGTAAGCACTTTAATATTATTGAATTATCTAGAATGCTGTTATTTACATTGGGGAACAGTGATGGCAAGTTCCTAAGTTCAAGTGAGTTATCTTTCCTGAAAAGCCTGAATACAAAGAGTCCAATAATCTGTAACAATCAAGTATTGTATACTAAGAAGGGTAAGAACTTTTTGTTCTCGGAATTTCAAGCAAAACTCTTATTGATGATGTATAAAAATGAAGATGACGAAAGTGAATTTCAGGATGACCTATATACTGATTTAACAAATAAGGGATTGGGTAGCTATTCTGGAGAAGATGAAGGAGCTGTGCATCGTGAATACAATATAAACTCTAACTTTGATAACTTAGAGATTCAAACTCCCTATTATGATGAAGTAAAAAACAGCCTTAATAGAATATTCCATTCAAAAATCACTAGAGGATGCTTCGAAGAATCATTTATTAAACGAGTTACACCTTTGTTTAGAATATATGATCCTTCAAAACTGCTTTTTAAAACTCAAGTTAGACCAGATTATGTTAATTGGTTACCTACGGATGTATCAGAAAGCGATTTCATAGAATATAAGGATATTCAAGAAGTAGTAAACAGATTTGTCCAAAGAGAGTCAGAATATATCACGTTAGCTGAAATGGGAAGTCAACGAACAGATGATGAATACGGAAGCTTATCAGCGACTTGTTATTTTGAAGTTATCCCCTTTTTAAAAATAAGGGATTTTGAACACCCAATTCTATATAGTGCTGAAAAGGAATATTCTTTTGCAATGCTGGAAAAGAATTTGTTTGCTTATGAATTACCCACCAATAACATGAGATCAGCTAGTTATCCTATTGCTGGGATAAAACCTCTTTTAGAATTATCATATTGTCAATATAGAGGTGAACATGATTTGGTATATGCAACATTAATCTCAGATGTATTTAGCATGCTTGGCATTGAAGAAGTGAATCTTCTTGAATTACTCGTTGATATGGAGCAAAGCAGTATTTGTGCTTTCCGATGGCAAGATTCATATACAAGCGGTTCGGATAGACGAAGATATAAACCAAACTCAGAAGGGTTTACTTTAAAAATTAAAAAGGATGTGATATTGGATTATTTAATAAAGAACAATATGGAATTGTGCTATGAAGTATCATTAAGACGATCAGTTACAAAATACCGACCTGAAGATCACATGGAGTGGTTTCCTTTAAAGAGAATTTTTGTAACTTCATTAAATTAAATTATACGTGAATTAATGCAAGCATGTATATAGCTGAACGATTTATAGACTCGAAACAATCCATTCACCAAGAAGAATTAAGGTTGTCACTGATCACATAACCCATCCCCTCATATCCTTTCACTCGTTTTTTGAACATCCTTCCCAGCATAGGTTCTTCTCTATCTACATAGTCATAGATCACAAGCTCAGTTTTGCCATCATGAGCTCGATGTAGCCTTCCAGCGTACTGCTGAAGAACTCCCTTCCAGGAAATGGGCATCGTCAAGAACAGAGTATCCAGCCTACTGTCGTCGAAGCCTTCACCGATGTACTTTCCGGTTGAGATGATCACTCGTTCATCTTCTTCTGGTATGGAATGGAGCTTTTCCATCACTGCTTTGAGCTGTTTCCTGCCCATGCCTCCCCGGAGGACAATAACGTGTTTGGAAAATCCCGCCAGCTTATTGGCAAAGAACTCAAGGTGCGCAGTTCTCTGGGTTAGCACCAGCGGGCTTCTACCGGCTGTTATTGTTGCGATTATATCATCCAGAATCATGTCGTTCCGCCTGGTATCTTCGCTCAAAGCCTGATAAATTTCGGTAATCTTAAACTCTGCTCCATTCTGAATTGTGGGCATTTGAAATTTTGTATAACGAGTTATCACCTTATGACTGAATGACCTATACTGAATCAGGGATTTGGCATCGACCTTATAACGAATCGGCCCACATTGCATATATACGATGGGGTGATGGCCATCTTTGCGTAGGGGAGTTGCTGTCAGCCCATAAACATACTTGGCATTTGCTGTTTTCAAAACTTGTTCAAAGCTGAAAGCCGAGATATGATGACACTCATCCACAATAAGCATACCGTAATCTTTAACCAGTTCTTTCACCTTCCCTTTATGATTCAGGCTCTGGATAATGGCCACGTCGATCTTGCCTGTTCGCTTATCCCGTCCGGCTCCAATTTGCCCAAGCTCAGCGTCATTTAGAAAGTAGTTCAGCCTCTCCAGCCACTGTTCCATCAATTGTCTTCGATGTACGATGATTAGAGTATTGACATTCATCTGAGCTATCATCCAAATTGCCACAACCGTTTTCCCGAAGGCAGTTGCCGCCGATAATATTCCGTTATCGTGCGTCAACATCGTTTTACCCGCCAGCAACTGTTCCGGTCTTAACTCCCCTATAAAAGCCGCGTTTATCTTAATACCTTCATTCCTCAGGTCTTGAATGGCTATCTGTATGCCCAGGTTCTCAAAAAGCTTTAAAAGTTCATCCATACACCCGCGTGGGATGGCAAGGTATCTGTTTGTTTCTGCACAGAGATTGATGACTCTGGGGATATTATAGATTGGCATTCGCATCGCTTGATAACGATAAAACTCGGGGTTTTGAAAGACAGCGAGCCTCATGATTCTGTTCATGAGTTTCTGTGTCAATCCAGCTTTTTCGACGTAAATCATGTTGTTTAAGATAATTTGCACTTGGCAGGGCAAATCGGGATATTCTTCAGGTTTGGTAATGATCGATTCCCAAGGTAAAGGTTCTTCAGTTTCCGTTACAGAAGTTTGAGTTAGCCCGATTGCAGATTTGTTTACGAGTAGCTCTGACAGTACTGTGCTGATCTTATTTTTGTTAATTTTCTGAATCTGACAGAGATACGCCCATTGATCTTCAATCCTGTGTAGCTGATGATCGATGAACTCACTATTCCCATTCTCTCTAGCTTTCTTTTGTAGAGGCAGGGCAATTAAGTTTCCAAAGCCACCCTTGGGCATCGTATCCTGATTGGGGAAAAGGCGGTCATAAGAATCAAAATTGATTTGGTGGCGATCTTCCATCGCTCTGGTAAGAAGGGCGGTTCCCAACATGCGTGCTTGAGCCGCAGTGATATATTCCTCAAAGAAGAGCCAAACATGAGCACCATTCCCAGATCTTGATTTCTCAATATAGGCAGGGACTTGATATTTATCGCAGATATCTATCAGAGTTTTAACATCCTCTTCCCAGCTTTTTTTATCAAAATCAATGGCCAAAAACCAACAACTATCATCATCCAGTAGTGGGTAGATACCGATTACTATTTCTCCACTGAGGTGCCTGTAGATTTGCTTATCATCTAAAGGAATGAGTTTCCTGCTATCACAACTGGCACAGGGTATTTTCTTGTATTTGCCGCACACACCGAGTTTCCAATCATTATAGCATGCAGGCGAGTATCCTGATTTCCCATTCTTCCCTGTCCATCTGATCGCAAATACATCATCTCGCCCCTGAAACAAACTTTTAAAGAGAAATACTTTCTCTTCGGGGCCGGATAGATTGTTTATTGAAGCAGGCGTAGAATCAATTCTTTCTGCAAGCGTAACGTTAGGTATTTCATGTTGTGCGTTTACTGAGGTAGCAGTTGTATCTGAGTTTGACACTACTGTAGGATGAGCATACTCTACCAAATTTTTCAATCTGGAGTTATCTGCTTCTAGTTCACGGATCCGCTTTAATGCACGTTCCAGTTTTGTCTTAAGGTCATCATGCTCGTTTATCATATCATCCTCATGCTGGCAATTATTGGGAGCTACACACGGATGTCAATCTCAAAATAGGAACGTTAGGTTTCATGCCCTCTCCAAATTATGTCAGTTTAAAATAGCTTGCAGATTCTCTGTCACAATTTGCAATTTTCGGTGATCTGATTTACAGAAATCCTGTCACAAACACCATCTAATAGCCTTGGTAAGAATGTACTACGATGCATAAGGATGCGACAGTTTGCAGATTTGTCTGCACAATTTACAGTTTTCGTTGTCACATTGCAAAATCCAATATGTTTGAACCTTTCTCCCTCTCACAAAGACATCGATCATGCATTCATCTAGCCTTAATCAAGCGTTAACAATTAACGCTTGATTAAGGCTAGATGAAGAAGTGATTAAGTTCCCGAAGTGAGAAAGCAGTGCCCAAGAATGCTGGTTTATCCACAGGATGAATACTTAAGTAAGGGTGACACACCACATTAGCTTCAAAAGCAAACTATCTGCCCATCGATAGAAGCGGAGTTGTAGCAATATTAAATGCCATCTACAAGTCGAACACATGTTAAAAAACACGTTCAGGAAAAGGGCGGGAACGATGAGACGAATCTGGCTCAAGCGCCATAGGCAGATAGGTGTTTTTTCAGGGACTATATTTCGGATAACAAGCCACCAACCCGGCCATAATCAGGCTTTCGTAAAAAATAAAGCTATGCCTGCACAAGAATTGCCTTGACAAAGATAACGCCTTTGATTAACTTGTACCATAAACGTAATGATAAGCATTGAAGGTAATGATGAAAAACACGATCAAGCACTTAATTAGCAAGGATATCAGAAGCAAGCAGAGAGAGCTGATTGAAACGGCAGCCCAGCTTTTCTTCAAGCATGGCTTCAAGCGAGTAACTGTCGAAGAGATTTGCAGAACTGCAAAGGTCAGCAAGGTAACATTTTACAGATACTTCAGCAGCAAGGACGAGATGATAAAATACATCACCCGCTTGCTTGGTGATAATTTTGCCCTGGAGCTCGAACAGATTATCGATCGTGACAGCTCTATCAAGAGTAAATTTGATGATATCGCCATCCTCAAGCAGGATTTCGCTGCAAATTTGGGAGGTGAACTGCGTGACAGCATCTTCAAATCTCCTGCGGTAAAGGAATATATGCAGGAAATGGATCAACGCTTGATGCAGAAATTTGAGCAGCTAATGCACGAGGAGCAAGCGCAGGGAAATATAAATCCCAAAGTAAATATAGAGAAAGCTGTGGCTTTTATCTCCCGCTTAAATCAGCTTTTGAGTGATGATAGCTTTACGGGAATCTATCGCGATCTGAAAGAGATGATCGTAGAGGTGAATGAGCTCTTGGTAATGGGACTGAAATCCCGGGAGCTCTCATGAAGCTCGCTTTTACTGCATTGGTGATGATCCTTATGCTGCCTGCTTACCCCTTGCAAGGTATTCAGCTTGATAGCACAAACAGGTTCAGTATCAACGCTATGCTGCCTCTGGACGAGCCATCCGATGGCTCAAGTGCGCAGTTTGACTGGCTTTTGAGTATAAACGCAAATCTCTTGCAAAGCAAAGTGCTGAGTCTGGATGCCGAGGCAGTTCACAGCTCCCGATTATCCTCTGTGTGGCAGCAAGATGGTAGTGATCAGGATCTGCAAAATGACCTGTATCGCTACTGGCTGCGAGCTTCTACTGCGCGCACGGAGCTGAGGGTAGGCTTGCAAAGGATAAATTTCGGCAGTGCACGCTTGATCCGCCCTCTGCAATGGTTTGACAAGCTTGATCCTCTGGACTTGCTTGAGCAGACCGAAGGGGCAAAAGCAGGACTTGCAAAGGTTTATTTCCCGGATAATTCCACCCTCTGGCTCTGGGCTATTTTGTCCGATGGCAAGCCCAAAGGAAATGAGTGGATAGGCAGCACCAAAGATAAACTGGACTATGGCCTGCGCTATGAATTCCCGCTCTGGTCTGCAG
>JAQUJJ010000217.1 GCA_028681035.1 Candidatus Cloacimonadota bacterium | reverse complement strand
ATGTTTCCCATAAGTTACCGTATGCTAACTCTTTCGGCATCTCTGGAAGCTCAGGCATAGTATAAATAGCTCCTGACTCACAGGAACCAACTTCACCTATTATTCTGTAAATAATGTCTGACATCTCAACTGACACAGAGCGGATTACAGTTAATAGCTTTCCCAAATCAGATGGATTGAGGATAACACCTTGACCTATTGAAAGGCTTTCATCCCATATCTTAACCTGACGTGATTCACCTTTGTAGTACAATGGGCTTACCTCTTCAAAGAGCTTTGATTGACTCCTTAGGCGTATCTGTGCCTTAGTTGTAAAGAGTATCAGTGCATCACCTTTGTTATCACCTCCCAAGCCAAGGCTGTTTAAGCCTTTACACCTTTCATCTGAATCACTCACAAGCACAGCAAAAGAGTTCTGAGGTATTAAGCCACGTTCAGTATACCTTTCAATCTCTTCCAACCGGTCAAGTCCTATCAATACACCCTTGTTGCCATAATCATCTGCTCTTTCAAGATAAGCTTGAAGCCATGAAGTGATAGCAGTTGACTTGCCTGTTCCGGGATCAAGAGTTGAAAGGTAGTAACTACTCACTGCTGTTCCAAGTAGCATAAGAGTCAATGTTTCTTGGATGCTCCTTAGCCCTTCTTGTATGCCTTCTGATGGCTTATGTTCCCATTCACTGAATGCCTTCATCATGTTCTTGAATGCTTGAGTGCTGAGTGTGCTTCCGTCCATTATATTCCTCGTAATTATTCTTGCCTTGCTGTGCATGCGCCACAGAAGCCAGTTTGATAGATGAAAGAGAAGCCCTGCCTTGCAGATCAGCGTAACCGGGCCGGGTTATCCCGTAACTCTCGATACCTGAACTGCTAAGGCTAGGGCTTTATCTGTAGCAACTACTCTACCTGCTGTGCTACGTTGCTGTTCCGCTCTGTGAGCACTGGTTGTCTCCAAGGCTGTATGTTGTTCACGTTACTTTCGTGAGCCATGTTCACAAGTTGCTCAAGGCTACTACCCGGCCTTGTTACTCTGGACATCAAGAATGCTCTATCAACATCTTCCATGTTGTGACCTATGTTCTTTCTGGGTACAGGATATGTTACATCGTTACAGGCTATGCAGTAGCCAGCAAGCTAACACGGCTATCAAGCCAGCCTTGAACCTCTGAGTGCAGCCAGCCCACACGCCCAATAGATAGCTTCCTTCTTGCCGGGAACTCTCCTTTCTTCTCAAGTCTCCAGATTGTAGTGTATCCAAGTCCTACCAGTGCAACCACTTCCGCTCTCTTCAATACGGCTTGTATCAATGTAACCCTCTTTCCCTGCTGAATTGTTATCTATAGGGTGGGGTTATTATTTTAGATGACATCACGTCCCGGCGTATCAATTCCACACCATGTCTCACACGGGAGACACGCCAAGAGGCCAAGCCCCTGAGCCTCCACTCAAGGGCCGGGAGCGCTGGGCATAGCACGATGAGGGGGCAGGCAGGAAAGTGGCTCACAGGGCAACTCAGGGCGCCGGAATACAGACAGATGGAAAGAGAAAGCCCCGCTCCAGAGTTCAGGGCAGGGCTAGTACAGCACAGACAGCAGGCAGACTCTAGTTAACTTCTCTTGACACACCTCAGTGTGCACATTAGATTGAGATAAAATCTGTTGCTGGTATGTTTCAGAGGCAGAAGCTAGGGAGGCACATAAAGATTAAGATACAAAGACAGATAATCCTCATTTATTTACCCTTACACCAACGATTATATAAGGCTTCCTGACCGTCAGAGGTGTCAATGTAATCCCATTTCTGAGTTGGTTCAGACCAGTCTTTTACCAACCAAGAACAAGTTGCCATAAATTTTACATTATCAGGATCAAGCGGTCGCATGTCTCTAATGGTATACTTTCTCTGCTTACAGTCAACCTCCATCAAAGTTAAATTACCATTACCGTTAGAACCATGGAACTTATTCCAAGCCCTGATATTACTATTAGGTAACCTAACTATGCTATTAGTGTCTATGTATGATCTAGTGTCAGCAGCAGAATGAAAGTATTCAACCCAATTGGTAGCGGAGGCTTCAGAGGCAATCAGTATTAAGCCTGCAAAGACATAGTAAAGCAGTTTTATCATCTTTTAATCTTACCTTTCTTAACCATACAGGCTTTAAGCTCCAAGCCGACTCTAAATCCAGCTTGCTTGCACTCAATCAAAGCATTGTTAAAAGCAACGCACTCAGCTTTCTTTGCAGCATCTACAAGCAAAGAACAATCACGTGGTGCACCGGTGTTGATTACCTGTGCTTCTATCTTTGTTGTAACCGGCCAGCGATGCCGGAGTGGTGCCACTTAATACTTACTAGCTGGAGCTGCGGGCTGAACGCCTGATGCAGGAATCTCCTGTTCTACAGGCTGATATAAAGACCCACCCATTCTTTTTGATCCACCTTGCTGCACTGCACAACCAGTCACAAATAAAGAAATAATCATAACAGCAGCTAGCTTTTTCATAAGATACCCTTTTTTCTGGATTGATTTGCCTGATAGACAGAAACATGGTTTTTAATATGTTAACAGATAACCTGCCCTTAGCAAGACCAAAACGAACAGATGCAGCCATTCAAACCTGCAGTCACACGGCAGTAAGGAGCAACACCCAAAAGACAGCCACAGGGCAAGCCAGAGCTTCAACAGCACTAGAGCAGGCACAGAAAAGCCCCTGCATTGCTGGAGGGGCTAGGGTTCTTGTCTCTATAGGCCGGGGCATTTTACAGGAGCTTTCATGCTCTCCTTTTGAGTGGTATTACGTTCTCATTCTGCTTACCTTCAATGATAACCTTCAGCTTGCGTTCCAGAGCTTCAAGCGCTATCTGCTTTGGCTCGTCATAGTCATGTTGATTATAGGTATCATCCAACTTACTCAAAGAGTGATTGAGCACACGCTCTCTGTCTTCGTATCTTATCTTTGATTGTGCAAGGATAGTTGCAGCAGTTCTCCGTAAATCGTGAGGAGTGAAGTGCTTCACGCCTAACCTGTTTTCTGTAATGGGCTTACCCTTAGAATCAAGAACGGGCTTACCCTTACTATCTAGCACAGGAACTGCAAGATTACGACTAACTGCAACCGAGAGTGCAGTGCTTCCCATAGGCTTGTCAGCACCGGTCAACGGAGAAGGGAAGATATACCCCCTACCCTCTTCTTCGCCGGTCTCTTTGTTTTTAACAGTAAGAGCGCCAATCAAATCCAAGGCCATATCAGTCAAGTACACACGATGTGTCTTCTTATTCTTTGTCCGCTCTGAGGGAATAGTCCACCAATATCCCTTGATCTCTCTGGAGTGCATGCCTAGCACTTCCCCCGGCCTTTGTGCTGTGACCAGCACCAGCTTCAAGGCATTTCTGGTTTCGGGCAACATGCTAAGGTCAGGGCTATCTAGGCTTTCCCACAGAATCTTAATCTCTTCTTCTGATAGATACCTTTCCCTTGAAGTACTAGCTGGTGGGGCCTTAATACCAAGACAAGGCGTAAGTTGTAATATGTCTTCTGATACAGCCCAATTAAACATCTTACGAACAACAGCAAGGGTATTCCTTGCCATGATAGGAGCACCCCTCTCCTTAATCCTACCCATCAAGAGGTTGACATCCCGCTTTGTTATATCTGCTGCTTTCAGCTTGCCCCATGCAGGAATCACTTCCCTATTCAGGATTGATTCATCCTTCTTCCAAGAGCGCTTTTCCTTCATGGCATAGCGAGTGATGTACTCAGAAACCAGTTCAGCAGCAGTAGGTGCCTGCAATCTTTCGTGCTTCTGTCTCTCTTTCTCTGCAAGAGGATCAATCCCGTTGACAACCTTCATCTTGGCTGCATCGTACAGCTTTCTTGCGTCTGCTATGGAGAGATCAGGATAATTACCCTCACCTAGCCTCATGAAGCGCTTACGCCCCTCAAAGGTGTAGATGTAGTACCAGAGCTTTTCTCCCGAAGAGAGCACACGAATACAAAAGCCCTGCCCCTCCCGAATCCAGTATTCTTTTGATTCAGGCTTGAGGTTCTTTATCTCCTTGTCAGTGAAAATACCACGGGCTTCCCTTTTCATGTATCCTCCACGTATCCTCTCACGTATCCCCCAGCTTACGGGCTAGACTGAAACAACATGGTTATTTCAATGCATTCACCATACACATAACAGCTTGATTTGGCAAGATATTATTAGCAACACAGAACACAAGAAGGGATGAATTGAAAAGAGGTTAAAACACTATACAAGGAAACTGTTAATCACCATGTCCGTGGTTCGAGTCCGCGCTGGGGAGCCAATAAAATTCAAGAGCTTACAGATTTTATCTGTAAGCTCTTTTCTTTACGCGACAACTCCCATCCTCTGTCAGATCCCAACAATCTCCGTTTCCATAGCATTTCTATCCCCAGAATTTATTAATATACCTATCAATAAACCCGATAACAGCGTACAGTTACTTTACTGACCTACCGGCCGAAATCATTTCTTTTTAGTTCATTTCGAGACACTTCTTTGTTTTCCGGTCATCTCCATCCACCTCTTTTGTCAAATCCCTTGGTCAGGCTGTAGCGTTTCTTTTCATCTTCACGAGGGCGTGTGGGCTTGAAAATGCAGACATAAATACAGGCCCAACCAATCCAATTGGCGTCCTCTCAAACCAAATGAAACACGCAAAGCAGTTGGGCAACGACAAGATACATTTTAAACTGGAACTAGCTAAAAAGGAGAAAACATGACTATCAAACGAGGTACCGTAGTAAGCCACACCGGAGCGGCAGCATGGGGAGCCGGGATGGTG
>JAQUJJ010000216.1 GCA_028681035.1 Candidatus Cloacimonadota bacterium | reverse complement strand
GCTATACCGTAGGAACATTAACCATCGCTAAAGCCAACGCCACCGTAACAGCCAACTCCGATACAAAAACCTACAACGGCACATCTCAAACTATCACAAGCTACACCGTCAGTGGTTTGCTCAATGCTGAGAATGCTTCGGCTTTAGATACTATCACTGGAGCTAGTGCAAGTGGAACCAATGTAGGAACTTACCGTACAACCCTTTCAGGAAGCGATAATAACTATGAACTAAGTTTCGCTAATGGAGCATTAACCATTACGAAAGCCAACGCCACTATCACCGCCAACTCCGATACTAAAACTTACAACGGCTTAAACCAATCCGTGACAGGTTTTAGTGCAACAGGCTTGGTCAATAATGAAACAATCAGTGTCCTAAGTGGTGTTTCCACCACAGGAGGTAGTGGAAAGAATGTTGGAGAATATACCCTTGTTGCCAGTGGTGTGGATGGAAACTATAACCTAACCTTCGTCGATGGAGCATTAACCATCACTAAAGCCAATGCCACAGTAACAGCCAACTCCGATACAAAAACCTACAACGGCACATCTCAATCTATCACAGGCTATACCGTCAGTGGTTTAGTTAACGGTGAGAATGCTTCAGTACTTGATAGCGTTACCCTCAGTGGAAGTGGCACCAATGTAGGAACTTACACCATCAGTGGAACTGGCAGTGATAATAACTACAACCTAAGCTTTGCCAATGGAGCATTAACCATCACTAAAGCCAATGCCACAGTAACAGCCAACTCCGATACAAAAACCTACAACGGCACATCTCAATCTATCACAGGCTATACCGTCAGTGGTTTGCTCAACGGTGAGAATGCTTCAGTACTTGATAGCGTGACTCTCAGCGGAAGTGGCACCAATGTAGGAACTTACACCATCAGTGGAACTGGCAGTGATAATAACTACAACCTAAGCTTTGCCAATGGAACCTTAACCATCACTAAAGCCTCTTTAACAGTTACCGCCAATAACGCATCCAAGACGCATGATGGCTTAGCCTACAGTGGTGGAAATGGTGTCAGTTACAGTGGCTTTGTTAATAATGAAACAGCTTCTGTTTTAAGTGGAAATCTTAGTTACGGTGGCGATAGCCAAAATGCTATCAATGCAGGAAGTTATGTCATTACCGCAAGTGGACTAGATAGTGGAAACTATACTTTAAGTTATGTCAATGGAACATTGACCATAACGACTGCTTCAGTTGTAACCCCAACCCAAGACCCAACCCCAATCATTACCCAAATCATCAACGGTACAGCCATAACGCCACCCGTAATACCAACTTTTACACCGCCAACACCTCCAGCACAAGCGCCACAGCAATTTAATGTAGGTGGAGCAAGGGTACAATTAGCTTCCGTTCCAAGTGGCGATACCCCATCACAACTGGTAGGAACACAAGAAGCAAGGGCAATGATACAAGGAGGTGAAGTAGGAGAGTTGAGAATCCCACTAGGGCAAAACTCAGGTATCCAACTCGTCAACGGTGGAGTTCATTTACCAGAAGGTTTAGAACAACAATTTTTCATGGCACAAAGATAAGGGGAACTAATGAGAACATTGAAACTAAAAAGAATTATCACACTATCACTCGTAACAACAAGCTTGCTACTAGCAGCACCACCAAGCAGTGGAGATATCGAAAAACAAGTCCAAATACCTAAAGAAGTAGAAAAAGGGATGAATAATATCATCCCCTCCCTCCCAACAGGAGAGTTAAAACCAGTCATGACTGATATGGGAGGAAAAAGCATTGAAATCAAAGGATTTAGCTTCAGCGGAGCTTTACATGTAAAGCCTGAAACGCTTCAATCCTTAGTTGCTTCCTACGCAGGTAAAAGTTATACCCTAGGAGAATTAGAAAAGATAACCTCCTTAATCACTAAAGCCTACAGAGAAGAAGGTTACTTCGTAGCACGTGCTTATATCCCTAAACAAAGTATGAGTGAAGGTATACTAGAGATTGCTATTATTGAGGGAAACTATGGTGAGTTTAAACTCACTAATAACTCCTTAGTCAATAATGAGCGAGTTCAAGGAATGTTAGATGATGTCAAAGGTGATAATATCGTCTCTGCCAATACTCTAGAGCGAGCCATGCTTATCATCAATGATACCCCAGGTGTCAAAGTAACAGGTGCAGATGTAATGCCAGGAAGTAAAGTAGGCTCATCAGACTTTGCTATTACCACAGAAGCGACTAATCCTTACAGTGGCTATATCTTAGGCGATAACTATGGCTCTAAGTATACAGGAAGATATAGAGTAAATCTAGGTCTTAGTGCTCTGTCCCCATTAGGCTATGGCGATAAACTAAGCCTCAATGGTGTACTCTCAACCACTACTGATTTGAAAAATGGAAAAGTAGCCTATGGCTTTCCTTTGATGGATAATGGTTTAAGAGGAGAACTGAGTGCTAGTAGAACAACCTATTCATTAGCGCAAGATTATACTAACCTAGATGCCTTTGGAACAGCTACAACACTAGAAGCCTCACTTTCTTATCCCCTTATCCGTACACGTCAAGAGAGTCTTAACCTCTCTTTGTCTTATGCCCATAAAAATATGAAAGATGAAAAAGTTTCCATAGAAGCTAAGAAAGATGCTGATGTAGCAACATTAGGAGCAACCTATACTAAAAACTGTATCCTCTTTGGATTAGAAAGTAGTACTACTGCTACTATTAATCTCACCCATGGTGATTTAGGATTTAATGATGCAGCCACCCTTGCCCTTGATAAAGCAGGAGCACAAACCAATGGCGAGTATACAAAAATCAGTGGAAGTATTGAAAAATCTCTTTTATTTAATCCTGAGTACTCTCTTACTACCAGTCTAAGATTTCAAAAAGCCCTTAACCATAAAAACCTAGATGGTAGTGAAGACTTCTCCCTTGGTGGAGCTTATGGTGTAAGAGCCTTTCCAGATGGAGAACACTCTGCTGAGAATGGTTATATCTTTGGAGCAGAACTCTTTTATACCCTTCCTAGTTATGAAGGTATAAACCAAAAAGCCAGTATCTTTGCAGATACGGGATATGCTAAAATGGAAAACCCTATAGCAAAGAATGAAGCAAGACAACTCTCAGATATGGGGCTTGGTTATCAAGCCTCTTACAAAGAGTTCTTTGCTAAAGCGCAAGTGGCTAGGGTTATTGGTGGTGAAAAGGTTACGAGTGAGAGCGAACACGCTACTAAATTGCTTTTACAGATTGGTTATATCTATTAGGTTCTTTTCTTTACATGTAAGGGTTCATAAGTCGAGGGCTTCGGCTCTCTTCTTGCTTTTCATTATTGATAAAAAATAGTGTATAATTATATTAACTCTTTTGAAAGTAATATATGATGTCTACGATACATGCGAGTGCTTATCTCCAGATTCCTATCTATTCTATCAAACCAGAATCATATGTTCCTTTTAATATCTATCGAAAAGATGAAGAAAAATTTTCGCTCCTCGTTGAAAAAAACAGTATCTTTCCAAAGCATCTTGCTTCTTTGCTTAAAGGGTCAGATTCTATTTATATACTAGCTAAAGAAGAACTAACTTATTATCATTATTTGGAAAAAGTTCTTGTTGACATTACTGCTGATGCAGGAATTTCACTACCTGATAAATCTAAACTTATCTATGATTCTTCTGCTAGAATCATCAATGACCTTTTTGAAAAACCAGAGTCAAAAGAGGCAATTGAGCGTTCAAAGTCTCTAGTTTCAAGTACGATCAATCTCATTTTAAGTGACCCTGCATCCATTAAAAGTATGATGGAGATAGGCTCACATGATTATTATACCTATACGCATTCTGTGGACGTATCCGTCTTTTCGATAGGGTTTGCCAATTATTTGAAGTTTTCGCATCATGATATTTCAAATATTGGCAATGCTGCGATGATGCATGACATAGGTAAAAGCAAAATCCCAAGTGACATTATCAATAAAAAAGGTAAGCTTAACGAAGAAGAGTTTGCCATTATGAAGCAGCATCCTGTGTTTAGTTATGAAATTTTACAATTTCATGGCGAAACCAATGAAGACATTTTAAGACCCGCACGCAACCATCATGAAAAAGCACGAGGCAATGGATATCCTGATAATTTTATGAGTCATCAAACCCATCATTTTGCAAAAATTGTCGCCATTGCAGATATCTTTAGTGCTTTGACAACAGAGCGTTCTTACAAGGAAGCTTATAGTTCATTTGAAGCTTTGCAACTCATGAAAACCCATATGATAGAAGATGTAGATAAAAATCTATTTATGGAATTTGTCAAATTTATGAGTAAAAGTTGTCGATAGTCCGATAAATCAACCTCACTACCAAACTGTGATAAAATAAATCTTCTATTTTGCGAATCATAAAGGGATATTTCTATGGCAAATAATGACGACTTAAAATACGCGAATAAATTGGTACTGAGAAATTTAGAGCTTGATGATTATGCTCGTGTTAAACAAATGATGGATAGGGTTTATCCAACTCTTGGTGGGTGGACGATTGAAGAGTTTAGCGCACAACTGAGTACTTTTCCTGAGGGGCAAATCTGTATTGAAGATGATGGCAAAGTCATCGCTGTGGCACAAAGTTTGATAGTCGATTATGATAAATTTGGCGATCGTCACACTTACAACCAGATAACAGGAAACGGGCTTATCTCAACGCATAATGAAGATGGCAATACGCTATATGGCTTAGATGTCTTTGTCGACCCAGATTATCGTGGGTTAAGACTGGGACGAAGGCTGTATGACGCGAGGAAAGAGTTGTGTTATAGGCTCAATCTCAAGCGCATCATCGCA
>JAQUJJ010000215.1 GCA_028681035.1 Candidatus Cloacimonadota bacterium | reverse complement strand
TACGGTGGTTGTGTTAGGTACTGCGATAACGGCAGTAACAGCAGTAACCGAAAGTATTCAGTCTATTAAAGAGATTCGTATAGTTCATGAGAACAAACCAGAAATAGACGGATAAAGTTGGTATAGGTGTAGTGTAGAAGATATTAATACAAAGGATGGGGATTGACATGGATAACGAAATCGTTGGAACAGTGGTAGAAAATAGCTTTGCAGGTGGCAACATCGTAAGAGGTCTAGTAGTAGTTGGGTCTATCGCGGTAATTGGTACAGTTGGTAAAGCGTGTATTGGGGCTTTCAAAAGATACAGAATGTGGAAGTCAGAACGCGAAGTAATCGTTATAGCGTAGCTAACACGGGTGGTAATCACCCCTATCAATATATATTCGAAAGGTGGAGTAATGACATGGAAGACAAAGCAGTTGAGGTATTAGCCGAGGAGATGATCACACCTAACGTAGCAAAGGGTGCTATAGCGTTAATGGTTATTGGTGCAGGTACAGTAGCCTACGGAGTAATCAGAGGAACGATACTACTAGGTAGATTCATTAGTAAAAAAGTAAGTAAGTAAAAAATAAAAAGAAGAAGGATGGGATTAACATGGAAAATCAAACAAATGCAATCGTAGAGGTAGTAGCAAAAGAAGGTCTATTAACAAAGGATAATGGTATCACAGCGCTAGCAGTAATCGGCGCAGGTACAGTAGTATTTGGCGCAGTAAAAGGCGCTAAGTGGTTAATGGCTAAGTTCGGAGCAGCTCAAGCTCCAGTAGCAATCGAAGCCCCAGTGGTTGTAGTAGCTCCAGTAGAAGCTAAGTAGTAGTAGAGGACGAGTAACATCGTCCTCAGACTATCCATAGGATAAAGTAAATAAAATAAAATAAAAAAAAGAAGGATGGGATTAACATGGAAAATCAAACAAATGCAATCGTAGAGGTAGTAGCAAAAGAAGGTCTATTAACAAAGGACAACGGTATCACAGCGCTAGCAGTAATCGGAGCGGGCACAGTAGTATTCGGTATGGTTAAAGGTTTCAAATGGGCTATGGCTAAGTTCGGCGGAGAACAAGCACCTGTAGCAATCGAGGCTCCAGTAGTTGTAGTAGCTCCAGTAGAAGCTAAGTAACATGGGTAGAGGACGAGTAACATCGTCCTCAGACTATCCATAAGATAAGCATTATTTTTGTACGCTCTATATGGTATAAGTAATATGTAGAGCATTCTATACCAATAATTGCGGCAGGTTATACGCTAAGGGGGAGAGTTAATTTGAATCTAGGAGACCTTGTAGTCGGATGCGCATTGGTAATACTTTCAGCGCTAGCAGGTAAGGCAGTAGTTGAACGGGACCGCGCACAACTGGAGAAAAGAATCAATACCAAGTACAACGAGCCAGTAAAATAAGGAGGAAGAATAACATGAATACACAAATTATTACGGCAGCATTACTGGCGAAGACTGTGTCAGATATGAGCTACGCTGTCGTACAAAAGCAGGGAGGCGATACTGTATTTATAGAAGCTGATGGGTTAAAGGACGATAGCCTTAAAGAGTTATCCATATCCTCGTATAGAGCGAAGCATGCTAATGAACGTAATGCCATAGTATATGCTAAACCATCTAGTTTAGAAGTTATAGTGAATCTACCAAATGGATTTACAGTACACGGTATTAGCGACGCTGACTCTGGAAGTAATTATCTTGAGGTTGCTATTAGACACGAGGGTAAGGCGCGGCTAGATACACCATTGACTAGTAGCGTAATACATAAGGTAGATCTTAGCGAGTTGCATGCAATTATTAATCACGCTGATAATCTAGAGTATAACGGAAGGACCTACAGACAAGGATTCACGCCGAATGCTAAATACGTGCGTAAGGGATTGCTGTCGGGGGTGATGTCATGGGTGAGAGGGAAAAGCAACTAGAAATTGTTGATGATTTACTGGATAATGTCCTAACAGCGGTGGTACTGGCTACAATAAGTAGTCTAGTACCTTCGTGGTTAGCGAATCCAAAGGTTAAAACAGGTGCTAACATTGTTCTTGTTTGTACGCTAGGTCTTCTTGTAGCTAAGAAAGTAAGTCTAGTCTATAATTATAGGAGGGATAAATAATGGACGCAATAGTTCAAAGTGCTAACCGTATGATATCTGATCGTGGTATATCAGGTGTTGTTCCTGCTCTAGCGTTGTTTGGTGTTGCAACTGTTGGGTTCTACAGTGTAATACTTGGAAAGGCAATAGCTAACGTTGTTAAAGGAGGTAATACTAATGGATGAGGTAGTAGCTGTAGTAGCTGATGAGGGATTCAGTGGTGTGGAGCTAGCCTTAGCTTTAGTTGGTTTAGCTGGTATTGTAAGAATGGGCGTACTCGCCAGTAGAGTTGTTATTAAGGCTGCTCGTATTATCGAACTCGCTGAAAGAGGTGAGAGTGTATGATACCTGTATTGGCTTATGTAGCCGCTTCTATAATAGGTACAGGTGCTGGTCTTATCTATGTTAACGCATCCAGGATTATCAGAGGTGCCAGCAACGTAGTGGCAGGTAGTATTATTAATGGCGTTGACAAAGCTTTAACATCTATACCTGTTGTAACGCATGAGCCTACTAAGGAGGTAAGTGAGAATACTATTCTAAAACCCGTAGACCATGAGCCTGTGGTACCTGAAGTAGTCATTGAGCCTAAAGTTATTGAGCCTGAACCAGTAGTTGAAACAACATTTAAAAAGTAGATAGGGGTTGTAGTGTATGCTGACTAGTCGTATTAGTTGGTCGGAGCAGCAAAGTATTGTTAATGAGTTTAGAGCATTCTGTGACGTAAAGGTAGTAAAACACCCGTCACCACTGACACAGAAATACCGTGACAGGTTGGCTAAGATGATAGCACAAGGAGGTCTAATGTAGTGTTTAAAGCAATGTTCTCCTACAAGAAAGGTAAAGAGACGTTCGCTGTAAAAGCCGACGACTTTCAAACACAAGTAGTAATGAGTAAGAATAACGTTGATTCTGTTGTTGTAACCGCACCCAAACCATTCAACGTAGAGATACGCAAGGATGATGGTCGGTTACCAGAAGTCATTAAGGCGCAGAGTACAGCGCCAAAAGAATAGAGGCGTTTGGCTACGTCTCTTTTTTAGCCCTCTGCTAGGTATAATATAGTAGAGGTGATAAAATGCTAAGTAAGAGTAAGCATAAAATTATAGAGGTCTCTAGGGCTGACTATGCCCAACGCATGTTATGGTTAGAAGGTAAGCCTTTCAGCGTTGAGGCTGTACCATATATGAAGAACATATTAAACTGTGACGCTGAGAAAGTTATATTAATGACTGGGCGTCAAGTAGGTAAATCTACGACACTGTCCGCTAATATACTTGTGGAGCAGACAGCTATCCCCCATTATCGTACATTATATGTAGCTCCCCGTAACGATCAGGTTACACAGTTCTCAGGTGACCGTTTATCACAAATGATAACACATTCACCTATGCTACAGAAGTACTTCGTAGATAGTAAGGTTATCCAACAGTCACGTGCTAAGCAGTTTATGAATGGTAGTATGACGTACCTACGTTCTTGCTATCACACAGCGGATGGTATTCGTGGTATATCTGCCAACAGTATCTTCATCGATGAGGTACAGGACATTATATTAGATAACATTCCAGTAATTGAGGAGTGCTCTGCTCGTAAGAACCCTAAACGTATGATCTTCTGTGGAACACCTAAGACATTTGACAACGCTATCCAAAAGATATGGGAGCAATCCACACAACACTATTGGGCTATTAAGTGCCCACACTGTAATCATTGGAACGTGCCTATTAAGGAAGATAACCTATGTCGCGATTTTTTAGGCTGCGCTAAATGTAAGAAAGAGATCAATGCAGTTCATGGTGAGTACGTTGGTAAATACCCAGATAGAGCATTCGTAGGCTTCCATATCTCACAGGCTATGGTTGCTGGCGTTCCAGGCACTAATGTACCTTGGAATCGTCTATACGAAAAGGTTGATAACCCACTATACAGTGCTTCCAGCTTGTACAATGAGTGCTTAGGCTTCTCGTATGACAGTGGTAGCAAGCTAGTAACAGAGTCAGAGCTACGCAACTGCTGTGACCCAGAGACTACTGTCTTGTCCATTGATCGTAAAGCTGAATGGGGTATTCGTGTAGTATGCGCTGGTGTTGATTGGGGCGTACTTGGTGGCAACACTCACACAGTGCTAACTATCGGTGGTATGGACTGTAATGGTAACCTGCGTATCCTATTTACTAAGAAATTCCCTGTTGACCAAGATCCAACATCTCAAGTAGACGAGATAGCAGGACTTATAAACAGAGCAGGTTGTGCTGTAGTAGCTGCGGATAGAGGAGGCGGTGTATTCGCTAATGGCTTCCTTAAGAAGAAACTATCATGGGCAAGGCTACATGAGATCGAATACAAAGCTAAAGTTAACGCTGGTATGCAATTTAACAAAGACGCACAGTCTTGGATGACAGATAGAACACGGGCTATGGCTGGTGTAATATCAGACATTAAGAACTGTAAGCTTGTATTCCCTGATTTCGACATTATGCGCGAGTACTTTAGCGATGTACTTACCCTCGCATGCGAGAACAACGAGAAAATACGTTGCTTCCAAATTATACGTGAGATGAATACACCAGACGACTTTGCACACACACTAAGTTATCTACGTATAGCCGCTAAGAAAATAGCACCAGCTCCGAGCTTGCTCGTACACGAACTAGATACATTCCAACCACCTGACAAACATCAGGGTGGCGTGGATGAAAATGAATTGCCGTCTTATTAGACGGCT
>JAQUJJ010000214.1 GCA_028681035.1 Candidatus Cloacimonadota bacterium | reverse complement strand
CATGGAGCAGTGACAATCAAGCTGCCTATCGTCATATTTATCGCAATGTTACTTTCCCCGCCAATGAAACAGAGATTATCCTTACTTTCTTATACAAAACGAATATTGCACAAACCACTCTTGCAGACGGATTCACCGTAAGGTTAGTTCCAACGGGCACAACCCCAACTACAACAGGATATCCTGCAGGCGATTTAATATATCCGGGCTTGCTTGAAGGAGCCCCATCACCAAACACTTCTTGGTATGTCATATCAGTTTCAGTTCCGGCCAGCTATGCTGGGACTACAAGCCGATTAGTTTTTTCCTGGTATAATAATGCCACGACCCCACGTGCTGTAGGTGCTTTGGAAGAAATCGAGTTAACCAGTAAAGTGCCTGCCACTGTGAGTACTTTGCCCTATTCAACTGATATGACCCCTGTCGAGTATGCTGTCTCTCTGCCTTCCGGCTGGACACACTTGAATTCCACGGCGTATCGTCCCTGGAGGATCGAAACCGATACAGGTATAGGATATCATTCTTCCCCTTATTTCGCATTAGTGTCCTACAGTACCGCTGCCAAAAATGAGTGGATGATCTCACCGCCGATTTCAGTAGTTACTGGTAGTGCATACATAATCAAATACTGGGTGAAAGCTCCAGGTTGGGATAATGTACCCGAGAGATTAAAAATCCATTGGGGAACTGCTCCAACCGTGGCAAGCATGACTGCAAACACAGCCATCTATACTGATGCCAATATGCTTATTACCGATTGGACTGAAGTGACGATCAACTATACCGCCACCACCACCGGTAATATCTATTTCGGCTGGCATGCTTATACTACTGCGGATGTAAACTACATTGCCGTGGATGATATCAGTATCCAGGCAGCCACTCCGATGATGACTATATCCGAATCATCTCATGACTATGGAGTAGCCAATATTGGATCGAGTAGCACCCCACGCACCTTTACAGCAACCAATAGCGGTGGCGGAACAATAACCATTGCCGATGCCCCTACTCTTACCGGAACCGACCTTGATCAGTTCAAGCTGGTGCCTGATAGCTATACCTACCCAATTAATCTGACTAGTGGGCAATCCGCTGAATGGACTGTATTATTTGCTCCCGACGATACCGAATATGGTGAAAAAACAGCCAATCTAACCATTGTGGATAACCTTGCCAAATATGAGATTTACACGCAAGGCGAAGCGAATCATGAAGGAACAAAAGTTTACAGATCTGGCTCAGGTTCTGTGCAAGTCGAGCACAACAGCCAGGATGCACCGGTGATATTCACTCCAAATTATACTTCCTATAATGAGAATACAGCTCGTCTGAACATTGAGGACACCTTTGCCAGATACGAGGCCTACACTTTTGAAGAAGCTAATCTTAAGGGAGTAGATAGATACAAATCCGTTCACGGCTCTGTGCTGCTTGATTACATCAGCCAAGAAGCACCAATAGATGCTCCGCTCGGAACCAGAGCTACCAATAATATCGCTCTTCGCGGTTTCTGTGTCGATGGTATAGTCAAATTGGAAGATAATTTCGATACTCAAACTGATTTCGCTTTGTCTTTTAACAATTGGACGCAGCATGATGGAGATGGATTCACGAGCTATGGAATTGAGGGCGTTGATTACGAAAATGCCTATTATACCGGCTCATACATCATTTTTAATCCGGCAACTACCACTCCCCCTATTGCAGATCCAGCCTTTCTGCCCTATTCCGGGAGCAAATACGCAGCTTGTTTTGCTGCAACTACTGCACCAAACGACGATTGGTTAATCTCTCCGCAGCTGACTTTTAAAGATTCTCCCAGGGTCAGCTTCCGAGCCAGATCTGTAACATCCCAGTGGGGCATGGAGCGCTTCCAGGTACTGTATTCCACAACAGGGCCCGAGTATGAGAAATTTACTAACTACCTTGCCGGCAGCGCTTCAACCTATGTGGAAGCACCCGCGAGCTGGACTCTCTACGAGTACGCTATTCCACTTCCACGCGCCGATGTACCAGTCTGGATTGCTATTCGATGCGTATCAAGCGATGCTTTTGCATTTATGGTGGATGACTTTGTGGCTGGAGAGAGAAGAACTTATACTTTGAACATCAATTCTACAGGCACTGGACAGCCAGGCACGGAGATATTCAAGGATGGTGACACTCTCGGTATCTACACTAATGATACTATCACGGCTAGCTTAGCCTCGCTACTTGCTGGCACTTATACTCCAGGACCAGCACCCGCCGGATATGAGTGGAGCAATCCCTCTATCGTAGTAGATGCCGGTGACTTTACAGCCGGAAACGATTATACAGTTACTATAACCTTCACGCTGATAGAAACCGTACCGGTGGAATTGAGTAGCTTCACCGCTGCGATGTTTGGAACTAATTCGGTTCACATCACCTGGGTAACTCAATCTGAAACTGAGGTTCTGGGTTTCCATATCCTGCGCAGCTTGGAAGAAGATCTTTCTACTGCTCTGCAGATCAGCAATCTCATTCCCGCTACCAATACTTCTCAGACCAAGGTTTACCTCTATAAGGATAAAGACCTTAACCAGGAAGGAACTTACTATTATTGGTTGCAAAATACGGAATTGAATGGAGAGACTGAATACCACGGTCCCATCAATGTCGTGTATAATGCTACTCAGAATGAGACACCTACGATCCCCAAAATCACCGGACTAAGCACAATATACCCCAATCCGTTCAATCCTTCCACCACCATCAAATACGGTCTCGCCAACGCAGAGACCTTTGATATTACGATCTACAACAGCCGTGGACAGATCGTGAAGGTAATGGAAAGAGCACACAAGGAAGCAGGAAATTATTCAGCTTTCTGGAACGGAACTGATGAACAGGGGAAGGCATGCGGTACAGGTGTGTATTATGTGAAAATGCAAGCCGGAAAATCCAGCTTTACCCGTAAAATGGTCTTGATGAAATAGTGTAATATAACTATAGGATGCTTTAAAGCCTTTCTAATAAACGAGCTTTCCTAAGGCATCCATAAAATAAGCAATGGGGCACGGTCTTGCGATCGTGCCCTTTCTCTTTTGTCTTTGTTTGACCACCGAGAACACCGAAAGAGGGACGTTAAAGGTAACTGGGGATATCGGGGCTTTCTTAATGCAGAGCTTGCCAGGATAAACCCTCTAAACCCTCTAAACCCTCTAAACCCTCTAAACCCTCTAAACCCTCTAAACCCTCTAAACCTCCTAAACCTCCTAAACTTTCTCGACTTTCTACACCCACCCGAAAAAAATCTCTTTACAGATTATGAGTAAAATTTAGAGTGTGCATCTAAGTTAAAAACCGCTTAGACTATGATAGAGACAGGAAGAAATGAAGATTAGGAAATGCAAGGACTAGATGCGGCTACGAAGGATATAAATGAAGATAATGAATAATAGCAGATATAAGGATACGCGATGAAAAAGCTCTTTTTGATGCTCTTTGCCCTATGGTGCATAGGCTTTCTCGCTGGCAAGGTGGATCTGAATACAGCCTCCTTGAGCGAATTGAAACTGCTTCCCATCACGGAAGCTCAAGCGCGTGATATTTATGAGTACAGGACCTTTGTGAAGATCCTGGAAAATATCTATGACCTGAGGGATATTCCCTCTATAGATCAGCGCACTTTGAACAAATTGAAACCTCTGGTGGTGGTCTCGCTATATACCCAGACCGATGAAGCGGCCATCCGCAGAGAAGAGATCCGGAGCCAAATCGAACGCCTGGACGGCAATGAAGGTGCCTCAGAAGGCATGGCAGACGTCTGGCAGGACTTTTTGATGACTCCCCAAAACGTGAACCGCATGCATTTTGACGACTTCGTGAGTTTGCCGAATGTCTCCGCGGTGGATGCTGTGGCAGTCCTCAAGAGAGTGGCCAGAGGCGATACCATTGCCGATACCAGAGACCTCAGAAACACCATGGGCATCTCCTATTACGGTTATTCAAACCTCCGGAACTACGTGTATTTCCGCGAACCTCCGGTAAAGAACAGGCTGATGTTTGACGCCTCGGCAGAGTATTTTACCCGTCCTTATGAGGAGGGGCAATACGATATGCTGCACGAAGCTTTTGTACCCAAGACCTTTGACAACAGGTGGGTCACCATTCCGCACGACAAGCGCATTTCCTATTGGGGCTATTTTAATGCAGATCAGGTGCAGCCGGATATGATGGCAAAGCTGAGAATGCGTTATGGAAACAACATCAAGGCCGGCATCATGACTTACAATCCGAAGACAGGTTCCGGTCTTCTCTTCTCGGATGCCAGCTATGGCTCGGACCGGGATGTGCTCAATACCACCAAGTATTATGCCGGATATGAGAATACCCGCCTGCCCAAGCTGGGCAATACCGCCATGAAGCTGTATCTGGGGCATTACCGTGCCACTTATGGTGAAGGCTTGGTGATGGAAAACACAGATTACTACAGCGCCCGCAAGACGGGATTTGGCTTTAGCAAGCGCATCATGGGCATCACGCCAGACCTATCGCGTACTCAGGAATATGCACTGAGGGGCGCAGCGATCGAGATCAAGAATCCCAAGTTTGGCGCGGCCTTCTTTGTCTCAGACGATGAAAAAGACGCGATGGCCTATGTGAATGAAGATGGCAGCTATGTACTGCGGGACAACTACGGCAATGACGTATTTATAGATGAAGATGGCGCTCAATACTTCGTTAAGGATGCCGTGCGCATCTACACTTATGAAGATGGCAGCGCGGTCAAGACAGACAAACGCAAGCTCTTCAGCTATGTGACTCCCACCCTGCCTTATGATAACGACA
>JAQUJJ010000213.1 GCA_028681035.1 Candidatus Cloacimonadota bacterium | reverse complement strand
GCAATTGATAGATTCACTGACTCTACAAGATAACAAATCAAACTGGATGCCGAGAAACTTAGCCTCAGGGGTCTATATCTTAAAGCTGCTCAGCAACTCTAAGCTAGTTGAGAGCAAAAAAATTACACATATTAAATAAGGAGACAACATGAAGACAATTTTATGGACAGTGGTGTTATGTATAATGACAGTCACACTTTTTTCTGTCATTGATGAGACCATAACGATTGATGCTACACTGATGCAATCACTTAGGGATAATCTTGATACAGCTAATCCACCAGACCCGTTAATCCATCGATATTTGTTTTATCAAAGGGATGATGAGGGAGATTTAATTGAACCTGCAGATGAAAGGATTTCGGGCTTTAATGGACAATTAGCAGATTATGCAAAAGATGCTATGTATTACGCCATTAAATACCACACACCAGTTTATGATTCAGCCATTGTAGATCATCTAATACGAGGGATCTGCAATGACACTAGCAGTGACAATTATGTCTATATAAAGCCAACTACAATGACATCTCCTAACCAAGCAGTTAGTGGCGCGAACCCGGGTTCTATTGTGCAGTTAATCTTTAACACGGATAACGTATATTTCTATTGTAATGGTGTTCCATTTGATTCAGGCAACTTGCATCTTAATAATTATGGTACACTTGATACGCTTAGTAATTACAATAGACTTTACTATGCCAGCGATGGGCTTGCTTATGTATCCTTTATATATGATATGCTTTATGAAGAAATGACAGATGGTCAGAAACAGGATACCCAAGAAAACATAGAGATTCTTTCTGGGTATTTATATAATTATCTTAAAAACCCTACCGCAATTGGCATGACTGCATGGAGCTCGTTTTATTCACCCTTTTGGGCAAACACTAGTGGTGATGGTAGTATTAACTGGGGTGATGGTTATGATAAGATAAATATCCTTGGTGCCAGATCGTTTGAGTTAATCGCTTCTTTAGGATATAGCAGGCTTGTATTGGGCCACTTGCCGGGCAATGACCCAATCCTGGATTGGGTTATATACATGATGGATTCTGTTCCAATACAAGAAGATATCAACGGTATGTTGCAGTATATTGTGAAAAAAAGCGGAGCATATTGTGGAGGTTATGGGTATGCCAGTCAAGCCTTAAAAGCAAGCCCGCAATTTTTTTTCACAGCACTGAATAGACTCTCCGAGATAAATTATTGGGATAATCAATATATAAGAAGGTTGTTTAACAGTGAAGTGGACAACCTTACACCCGGATATTATACTGCTACGATTGAGGAGGATTGGTGGGATAGAGGAGGTATAGATAGAGGCATAATGGAATACTATTACCAAAACACTAATGACCTCATAGGCAGAGATAAAATCAAATGGTATTTATATAGATTAAAGGCAAGAGGCGGTGAATGGCCTTCTACCAAAAATGCCCATTATTCCATAATTTCCCTATCGTATATTCATACAACCCTTCCAATCCAGTAACTGCCGATAATTATCAACCCCAATCAACTTTGAGTGGCGTTTTCTCCAATCAAGAATTTACTCATTTGTCTCTTCCACTTTCCGGAGGGCAAACTTGTGAATCAACAACCTATAAGAATAGACTGTGGCTTCATGTAAATCACGAGAACTCATATGAAGAAGAGAACTTTCACAGAAGCCATGAAAAAGGACATTATCGTTTATATTATGGTAATAAGCAGTTTATTATTGATCCAGGGTATCGAGCTTCTTACAGCACAGATATGGGGGGTTGGTGGAGAACAACACAATGGTGTAGATCAATATACTCAAAGAACATGGTGGTCGTAAACCCGGATGTTGAAAACGAAAGATCGTATGTTACTGAACAGTTTTCTTTAGCACCCTTACCTGCTGCACCGACAGTTCTAAGACTAAAAAGGCCTTTATCCGGTTCAGAGTGGGCTTCATATTCCGGAAGAAACAACCTTGTAGATAATTGTAAGCGGGAGTACCTGATTACAAATCAGGATATCCGACATCTAAAAGTGAGGATCAATTATAATGAACTGACTCCAGAAGAACCTGAAGTACATGCAAGCTATACCTCACCTGTTAATGACATAAATGCAAGATTGGTTCGGAATTTCTACACATTAGGCAACGAAGGTATTCTTGTCTATGACAAAATTACTGCCTTAAATGAGCAAAGCAATACTTATCGCAACCAATTGCATTTCAATCCCGATGCGGTAATGAGTTACGACTCCAATACTGGGTTATTTTCTGCAACTATGGGGAGTTCAAAGTTATATGGAGCAATGGGAGCATTGGCTGCAACGAGTGCTAAACGCATAGACGGGCAAAAAATTGGTGGCATAATTGATCCTGATGATGATCTATTCCCGACAGGCTTGCCAACTGGCAATAAGCCTGCAGGAATTAATGGTGGTAATATCTTTTCTCGTGCACACTCCAGAATTCGAGTAGATACTGGAAGCTCGACAGGTAGCAGTTTCTTGACATTACTCATTCCATCATCAAGCGGAACAAACCCCATAACATCAATTGTCGAATCTGCAAATGCATATGTAGCCTATGCCAATATTGATGTAAATAACCAAGTTTATGCTGGAGTTAGTAATCAAGGTTGGTCAATGATAAACGGCTTAAGATTCACTACTGATGCAGAGCTATTCTACATCAGAGCTAATAACGATTTTTCCATTATTAAAAGCATGATAGTCAATAATGGCGACGCTTTGAAGATAAGAGATTTATCTCCAACTGGTTTCGGAAATATTGAATTATTTAAGGGTTATGCGAGCAATGTTGAGGAATACGTTTCAGAATGGCATGATAACCAACTTGTGATGGCCATAGGCAGTGCTATCTCGCAGTATCCCAGGTTTAAAATAATCAGAAACGGGATTAACCCTGAAAATTTCTCTGCTAAGTTACTATATAGTATTGACTTTCCCGAAGAAGTAACTATCGTAGATGATACCCCAATTTCGCGTGGTTGCATTCCCAATGTGATCCAAAGTCTTGCTTATGACGACCGTTATTTCTATGTCAATTATGCTTGGGCTGATTTAGAAGCAGCAGGGCTAATTAATGACGACCTTGTAATCGCCAAGGGAACTATCCCGCAAACTGAGCTTTATACTGACCTCAATATTCAGGGAGATATTGAGATAACTGGCAATATCACAATTGCAGGTGGTGCCAGTATGGATATAGGATCAAACAGCTTGGTATTAATTTCCGAAGGAGTTGGAATCGAAAATTATGGATCGTTACACATAGATGGTGGTGTCTCACAATCAATATATATTGGGAATTCTACCCAAGAATGGTCTGGTATTACGACATTTAGATCTGGAAACCTTGTATGTAATAACACTATTATCGAAAGAGCCTCGACTGGTATCCAGATCAGAGGTGCTTCAATAATCACTAATAGCTTAATCAAAAATTGTGGCCAGGGAATAAACATAGCTACGAGAACTTCTTTCATCGTAGAGAGTAATACGCTCCGACAAAACACTTACGGCATGAATGTTTCAAATAACTATGTCGCCAGTAACTTGGGGTATATAAGCAACAATGAGATAACGCAAAATGGTTATGGCTTGCTTCTTTACAATAGTAATACCAATATTGCAATGAACAATATACACCATAATACTAGGACGGGGATGCATCTCACAAGAGGGTCCGAGCCAAGAATAAAAGACTGTAATATCTCTTTTACGGAATCCAATGGTATGTCAAGAGCGGAGATAGTGATCGGAAGTGAATCTTACCCAATTATAGACGATACTAACAATGATATCAACGCCGATGGAATAGGATATTCTCTATATTACGATTCTACTGGGGAGATCAGGCCTCTGATGGCAAGAAAGAATTACTGGGGAACGACTAATGCGCGTCAGATCCGAAACTCAATTTATCCCCCTTCGTGGAGAGTAGAGTTTGAGCCATTTAACACCGAACCCAATACCCCTTTCTCTCCTTTAATTGATGACGTATTCAAACAAGCCTTAGCAGCAGAAGAAAGTGGAGATCAAGCACTGGCCAGGCAACTATATACGAGCATAGCTACAAATGAACCAGATAGTCTATATGCTTTGCAGAGCTTGGGAAGACTAAACTCCATTTATGCAGGATATCCAGACTTGTTAAATGATTTACGCGGCATCTATGATGCCTATATGGTAGCCTGCAGCGACAGTGTCCTGATAAAAAGTGCTCAGGCTAAATATGCCATGGTTAATAGATTGGATGGCCTGTACACTGAGGCAATACAAGGTTATGAAGACCTTTTGCTCTTTTCCACTACTGAAGTGGATTCGCTCTTGTGTCTGCTGGATATAGCATATACCATGCAGGATATGTATTATGACGACTCAGGCAAGGCTGCCCATTCGACAATGTCATATCAATCAAATGGAATCTCGATCTCCACCCTCAAAGATGCAAAACATACGGTTGAGCAGTTATGGGGTAAGATATTGGCTAAATCAGAAGATGAGTCAATCTACAACGCTCCGGTTCCCACCAAATTGGAGGTGAGCAATTATCCAAATCCCTTCAATCCATCCACCACGATAGCATTCTCAGTACCGGAAGCTGGCAAGGTGCGCCTTACTGTCTATAATATCCGGGGACAAAGAGTACGCGATCTGATAGATGATAGCATGATGAGAGGCTTCCACAAAGTGATCTGGGATGGTAAGGATAACGGTAAGCACTCAGTGAGTTCTGGCTTGTACTTTGTCAGAATTGATACTGGCAATAATACGGTAATAAAAAAAGTAATGATGCTGAAATAGTGTCATATGA
>JAQUJJ010000061.1 GCA_028681035.1 Candidatus Cloacimonadota bacterium | reverse complement strand
GATCGTGGCGGACATTTCCGCTGGAGCACCTATGGAAGTTCCGGAAGGCATCGAGCCAACGGAATCAGTCGAAGTCCCCACTCGTTATATTCCCCTCGGTACGGACAGATACTTAGCCTTCAAAATCAATGGTCAGAGTATGGAGCCGCAGATCCTACATGAAGATGTTGTGCTCATTCGCAAGCAGCAAACCTGGGATGGTCTGGATGGTAAAATCTGTGCCGTCAGATACGAGGCAGGCATTACTCTGAAAAGGATACAGTATGATCCGGCTCACAAGGGAGTTGCCCTCCAACCACTCAATAAAGACTACCGGATCGAGTTTATAGACGCAGATCAGAGTCAGTGGTTATCCATGATCGGCCCCCTGGCACTTCAGTTGCGGCTCTATTAAATGTGATAACTGTTTCAGAAAATCTGGTGTTCTGAAAACAGTCTAAAAAGAGGGCAAATTTGTAATAACCCTGATACCGAAACGTCTATAAACGTCCAAAGACCACTGTGACACAGTCTAAAGCCAGTCCTATGCATCTCGCCACCCTATAAACAGTTACGACCACTGTGACAGGTGATACCCATTTGCAACTTTGGGTGATACTTTATAAAGAGCTTGTCTGGAGCTTAGAAGGTCAACACTTTATCGCTATCCACCACCCAATCGGCAAGTTCTGCCATGGTGGATTTACTTGCCCCTGCAAAATAGGGATGGTTTTTGTGGATGCCGCAACGAGCCATGCAGGTACCGCAAACCTTTACAGTAACACCTTGAGCGATGAGTTCTTTTAGCATTTCAGAGAGGTCTTGGTCGTAGCCTTCGGGTGGTTTACAAACGTCACGCGCCATATCCACAGCATCATTCATCAAGAATATCCTCAGTTCGTTGCCGTTCTTACACAGGGTATTTGCCAGACGCAAACCATTCCAGCTTATGTCTGTATTATCATAGGGTTCACGGTTGAAGATGATTAGCACTTTCATGGGTAACTCCTTAATTAGTAAGCAGGATAACTTTAATCTATTGTTTAGGCAGGTCTTCTGTGAAACAAGAATCCTGAAACTTACTGTCTGCATTACAGTATAAGCTTCATTTGCCTGATTGGCAAGATTGGTAACCCGCTTAAGAATGAGCTGAGTTTAATCAATAAAAAAACGTGGAGAGCACCGGGCGGTGTCTCCACGTGTCGGAGGGCATTCTATGTAGGGTTTGTAGGCTACTGATAGTATAATCTGCTCTACTACAAAAGCAAAGGACATAATCTTTACTTTCTTATCGTACTGTACAGAAAGGGCTTGGCACTAATGGGATTGCTCCCATTTAGCGATAATGATACTATTTTAGCTTAATTACCCTATTTATGGTAGTAGCTCCTTGTTGGCTTGCTTTTATGAAGTAGATTCCACTGCCGGTTTTATTGCCTTTGTTATCCAAGCCATTCCACTGAGTGCTTTTTCCAGGAAGAGTAGCCAAGCTATTTAGCAATTGCCCTTTCATATTGTAAATCTGGATTTCCACCTTTCCTGCTTTTGTACTTATGGGCATAAGCGTTAGCGTACCACTGAAGGGAATAGGATAGGCATTCAGAATCAGGCTGCCAATAGGGGGGGCATTCTGGTCTTCATTGTCGCTGGTTTGTTCCCAGGCAAACACGGTTTTATTTGAATCATACCAGGAATCCATATTGTAATACTGTTCTAATATCTCAGTGTAATTCCCGTTAGAATCGTAGGTCCACATTTTTTTGTTATCAGGTTCCCAGGCTCCATTCCAGTAATCCTCTTGGGTGTTTGCTATTTTATCGTTAGGATTATAGGAATAGATTTGCTTACTGGAAAGTTCCCAGCCGGTTCCATTCCATTCAGAGTTAATCTCGGTGGTTGGCATTCCCGGGGTATTGAATATATTATCAAAGAAGAATGCAGCGGGCAGCGCAGCCGAAATGTATTCTATCATAGAGGCAGCATTACCTGTATCATGGGCATGATAGGTGATTTCACCACGAGAATCATTTACCCAAGCAAGTGAATCCGGAGAAGTCTGGTTAATGGTCTCAATAACCCTTCCCTGTGCATCGAAGCCAAAGGTAGTTTTCTCATAGGTGGGCACTTCAAGTTCAGAATCGTATTCCCAGTTGTACATAGCAGAAATGTTTGTGGCTGAATACTCGATGTGCATTCTGATAGCTGGAAACAACGAACCAGTTGCAAAATCATACGAATTTACATAATAGTGTATCAGGCGATGTTGGCTGTCGTACAAGGCAGAGGTGCTCATAACCGGGAATGTTAGCCCAATCATTGAAACAGAGATCAAAGAGCTGGTTACTCTACCGTAACTGTCATGCTCAAATGTGCCGGTCATGAATTCTTCCCATGCACTTGTTTCGGTGTTGTATTGATAGGTGTTTAGAGATTCAACCCAACCTTGGGCGGAATTATAGTGGTAAACGTTTTTTGTTTCTTGCAGCCAGTCACCCATATCATTGGTATAGCCAATCGAATGGTTAATCCGAAATCCCCTGCTGGTTTCGGTGGGTAACTGGAACCCACGCAGATAATCCAAATAACTGCTTGCAGATGCTAGCAGTACAAAAGGTAGTAGTATAATACAAAGCATGAAAGCTAATTTTTTCATGATCGTCTCCTTGTTGTTTAATCTACTTGATATGATACGACACTATAGGCTTGTTGCCAACCAATATTTGACTTGGTTAATGGTTTCACTGGAGAAACTGTTGATAGGCATCAACAGGATAACAAGTTAGCGGGCTAGCGGGTTAGGCTACGCTGAGCTTGAAGATAGAGGGTTTTGTCTTGGACTTCAAGGGTTGCCTATCTTAATCAGAACGTGGCGGTTAGCTTGATATATGCGGAAGCTTGGTCTTTGCTAAAGTGTCCCATCGGCTCAGCATAGTCCGAGGCTACATCCTGAGTCTGTCTGCTCTTGAATCCGGCATAAATAAAATACTCTGGCATAAACTCATAGCGTACATTTCCATAGAAACTGAGCTGGGCAAAGCTGCCCACTGTTTCATAGCTACTGATCCCGGTTCCGGTGCGGAATTGCAATTTTTGACCGGGTGTATAGACTAGGGTGCCATTGCCAATCACGTATTTATCATCCAAAGTAACAGTATTGCCACCTACTATGTTTACCCTGTCATAATCAAAGCTATTCCATCCCGCATTAAGCGAGAAATCCAGTTTTGCTGCAATGGTACCTCCTAAGTAGGCACAAAGGTTTAGTTTGTTGCGAGTATCGTAGAGCTGATAAACCAGAGTTTTCCCGTATGCAGCTCCCATTGATAAGTAGATGTCTTCATTGAGTTGAAAAGAGCCTGAGCCATTGGCGAAATAGGTATCGTGCAGGTCGTTAACTAAGTCTTGTTCTTTCATGGCATTGGCGTAGCAACTGAGAGCCATATCATTCTTGAAGCCCACATAGCCGTTAGTACCCATACTATAAAGTTCAATGGGATCAGTGCTGATTTGAATGCGCCCAAGGTTTCCCCATCCGGACATAGAGTAGCTTTTAATCGCATTTTCTGTTGTTTCACTGGTGTAGGAGAGGGAAGTGCTGAAATTATCCGTATCGGTGGTCAAATACCATCCGGCATCAGCCCTGAAGTCTTTATCAACGCGACTATAGGACAGATGGGTATCCCAATTGCCTGGCTCCGCTTCCAGATAAACATTGGAGCTCCATCCTTGTTTCAGCTTGGAATCATCTTCATGCTCGTTTTTGCGCAGACTTTCACAATGGGAAGCCCCAAAGAAGATTTTAGGCAGGAATTCCAGGTTAAAATTGAGATTTCCGAGGTGATTGTAATAGCCTTGATTGGTTCTGCTTACTACATTGGTGTTTAGCTTTAGCCGCCGCCAGGTAGGGGTGATGGTCATCACCTGATAATAATCACCCGGGTTGATCTGATAGCCCTCGTCTATAATCTCTCGATCAAAGGCTCCCAGGATGCCCCAGGTTACCACTTTGCCGTTGCCCGTCATCTTGAAGGCAAGCTTGGGCTGGACTATATTACGGGTGTAAAAATACTCTGATACAGATTCGAATACATCAATATCTTCCGTGAAGAAGAACCGGCTTTCGCTGTAGTAAGGAGGGTATTTACTGTTGTAATTGTCTTGGGCATTATCGGGGGGAATATCTGAATAATCTGGATTCATGGATACTTTGATGCGTGTGCGCTGGCTGGGGTTTAGTGCTACATCCAGCCCCAAATGATCTGGATCGAAACTGGCTGTTTTAGCGAGCAAATCATAGCTTCTCACTAAGTATGGTTTGAATTTGATATCCAGTTTACGTTGGATTTTACCGCTCAATTCAATATCATAAGCCTTGGTGAAATAGTCTTTTCCCTGTTTTGTGTTGGAGTAAGGATAGGAGAAATAGTATTCGGTTTTAGGACTGTAGCGAGTGAGGATAATCTTCCACTGATACGGAAGTTTCTGCTGAAATCTAAGCTCATTCAAGGGGATGCGGAAGGTTACATTCCAGGTATGAGCATCATAATTACTGGTGTAGCTGTAGCTGCTGTCCCAATCGTACTTTGTGGACATATCACAGTTACGAACTCCGTCCAGAAGGGTGCCGGTGGGATAGGCACAATAATAATAGGCATAATAAGATTCCGGGCTAGTGATGAGCTGTATCCTGATGAAATCTGCATCGGGGGTCTGATCGCGAGGAGTTACAGCTCCGGGCTTAAAATCTTGATCAATCGCACATTCAAAATGCACCATGAGGCAATCATCTTCCTGCCAAATCCAGGTTTGGGTGGGGAGAGTTTCAGCTTGGCGATCGTCAGGATCGATCCGAACATAGTCCTTGATAAGATTGGCGTCTGTAAACACAGGTGTGGAAGATTGAGGGATTTGCATAGCTAAAATGGTGCTGACTATAAACAGTAAAATCAGCATAGACGCGACTGTTTTCATAAAAACCTCACAAGATATTCATTAAATACAAGTATTAGGGAGATGATATTTTGTAAAGCAAAAACGTGATTTGTTCATTTACCCTTGGTAGCAACGCTTATCCAACCCATAACTATCCCTTAACTATCCGATATCGCGATACGGGATAGTTAACGGATGATCTCCTCCTGCTTAAGGGTGGCGAGGAAGGTAAATGTCACGTCTTGCTGGAGCTACATTCGTCTCGAATGTACAGGATAGTTAGGCGTCCCGCCTAATACAAACCAAGCAAGATGCCTGTAAAACCAGTACATGCGAGACGTATGTAACTCCAGAACTAAATCCACAGCAGTTATCCATCCTTTGTTTTAGCCTTAGGATAACTACCTGTCAATTACGCAGTAGTCCTTAGCTCCTTAAAGATGAGAGTCAGGTTTGTACTTGGTGGTGAAGCTAACGACTCCAGACTTAGTGGAAACTTATAGATGGAATTGGCATTCTATATCACAACAATCTGCTTTTCAGACAAATTGTGAACTGAGTGTACCAAGAAAACACTTGACCATTGAATGGCGGTTAAGTATGTTGTTCTCAATAATTAGAATGTACAAAGACAAAGAGGCGATTATGGAACATATTCATATAAAGAACTTTGGACCCATTATAGATGCTGCACTTGAGATTAAAGACCTGACTGTAATTTATGGCACCCAAGCTGCTGGGAAAAGTGTCATCGCAAAACTACTAAAAGTGTTCAATAGCCCTGATCTTGTTTCTTCAAGAGATATAAAAAGCACGTTGCAAAACTTCAATATGGATTCCTATTTACATGATGATACTTATTTGAAGTATGTGAATGGCGACCGAACTGCAGAGTATATAGGTGGAGTGTATAAAGATAGTATCTCAAATCATAAAGGATATGTTTTTAAAAGAGAGCTTTTTGAACAGCAGTTAACTCGAAGCAAGGGTAATCCTGCAATAGTCGCATTAAACATGTTACTACCCTCATATTACGATGAGGATAATCTGAATAGCATCATAATTGATTCGAATAAACTTGATATCAAAGACCCAGACAGTATGTATGATTACTTAAACACCGAACTCAGAAAAAGTCTTATTCGAAACAAGCTGTCAAATAAAATATATGTACCTTCAGAGCGCAATATCTTTTCCTTAATTTCTGACAATATATTCTCTTTGAGCGCAACCAATATCCCTGCATGTATATTAAACTTCGGCTCGCTTATGGAAAAGTCTAGAAACATTAGTAACAGTCAGAAAATACCATTTATTAAGGGACTCAGGTATCTCTACGAGAGTAAAATTGATAATGTTGAGTACAATGGGTGCAAAATCCCCCTACCTCACAGCGCAAGTGGATTTCAATCTTCCATACCTCTTGCTTTGGTATGCAACAATGAGAGTTTATCCGGAGATAAACACTTCCTTATTGAAGAACCTGAACAGAATTTGTTCCCAGTAACTCAGCATTTGCTCGTTAAGTATTTAACCGAAAAGTGTTTGTCAAGGTCGAATAGACTACTTGTTACGACCCATAGCCCTTATATCATTTCGTCATTCGATAATTTGATTCAAGCTGGAAATGTAGGGCGAATAACTAGTGACCAAAAAGCCTTAATGAAAATAATCCCCAAGAAACAATGGATAGACATAAACAGAGTAAATGCTTATTTTATCGATAAAGGTAAGTGTATCAATATGATTGACGATACATACAATAGTATTGATGGTAAATACTTAGATCAGGCGTCCGATGTAATTGGCACTGAACATAGAAAACTCTTGGAACTTGAGTATTCTTGACATGAATGCCACAGTTCAAAAGATAATAGACTTCTATAATGCTAGTAATAGTTGTGTTTTGAAAAGCTTAGAGACGCCTGTAGTGAAGCATAAACAGTTCTTTCTGAAACCTTCCAAAATTTTTCGCGGGACAGTGTTTCGTTTTGAAATCGATGGGTGTCTATCTAACTCTCAAACTCAAAAATAATGTGATTACTCTTTTTTCCATGTAGAAAATGATTATCACTACTTTGTTGAGTTGAAGGGAATTGATTTTAAATCTGCTAAAAAGCAACTTCTAAAGAGCATTGAAGATTATCACACTGCATTGAACAAACGAAAGAAAGAGCTTTCTTTTTCAGTATGTGCGGTTACTTCAGGCATTCCAAAAGAGCAGAGAAGAGTTAGAGAGGCAAGAATTGAGTTACAAAAAGAGTACAAGGCTCGTTTAGAAGTGGGGACTAACCAGTTATTTGTGCCAATTAGTTAAACCGAATTGTAGAATCCCCTTGAGTAATTTGCCTATTCGCTTTAGTATGGATTCTGTTAATGTTTCTATACATTTCTTCTTGAATTAAACTAGCTTTTGTGAGTCATGTCTCAGCAGATATGAACTAAAAGATTATGTGAATGACTTTACATGAGAGCATAGTTCCTTTTTTGATACAGAAGCACTGAATACACATACGGATAAGTAAAAGAGGCTTGTGTTACAGAATAATGTTGTGCATAGCTCCATCTCCACTCACATTATGCATCCTGCTCTGGCTAAAACACACCTCTCAGCCAAGCAGACTTCTCTGGTCTGGGTGACACCGCTCCTCGCTAAGTGTCTTCGAGTTTGGTCTTCGCCTTAATCTCGGAGGCTCGACGATGTATCCTGCCGAATCGAGTTCGTTATCCTACGGACTGGCATTTCGCTTCCGGTTGCTCTCCACCCCATCTCACGATGACGCAGTTACCTTCTGCTACAGAGTATGACGTAACTCTGGATGGGACTTTCACCCAACTGATATGTGTCGCTCACTGGCGCACGAGCTACATTCGTCCCGAATGTACAGGAGTGTTAGGAGTCCCGCCTAACATAAACAGGCAAGATGCCTGTAATAACCAGTACATGCGAGACGCATGTAACTCCGGGTATAGCTTCCATGTAACTCCAGGATTAGTGATCTGTAGTTTCATACGCATTGTATGATATTGCTGGGATAAACAATCGGGGGCGACTGTTATTACGGGTAGGCGCACTTACAATAACTATTTTCCTTGACTTAAACCCGCTATTTTATGAGCTGTCTTACAGATGTGAACAAAAGGATAAAATAGATGACGTTACGTGAGATCATAGCCCTTCTAGATGCGGAAGTGCTGAATGCAGAGGTAGATATAGATTGCAAAGTGCCTTGTGCTTTTGCTGCTGATTTAATCTCAGATATCTTGATGTGTACCAAGGAACCTACCATGTTGCTTACAGGGATTACCAATAATCAGGTAGTGCGTTTGTCGGATATGATAGATTTGACCGCTATAATCTTTGTGCGTGGGAAGCGTCCCCTGCAAGATGTTATCGAAATGGCAGAAGAACGCGGGCTCCCTATTATTACCACTAAAATGACTCTTTACCGCTGCAGTGGACTTCTTTTTAATGCTGGCTTACGAAGCTGTAAAATCTGATATGGCAGATTACTGGAACATTGCCCCGGGGATGGAGAACGCTCTTAAAGAGTGCTTTTCCAGAGAGCAAGAGGCTGAGGTTACTCTGGAATTTGATGTCCTAGAAAAGGATTTCAATAATGCTGGCAAGGGAAGTTCTGAAGTAAAAAACCTTCTGAAGCGTTTAGGCGTGGATTCTGAGATATTACGCCGTATTGCAGTTGCCTCCTATGAAGCAGAAATAAACGTGGCAGCCCACTCTATGGGCGGTAAGATGACCAGTTTGATTTACGATGATATGATTCACATAAAGTTCGAGGACATGGGTCCCGGCATCGGAGATATCGCTCAGGCGATGATTCCTGGCTATTCCACTGCCGATGATTTAGTGCGGGAATTTGGTTTTGGAGCTGGCTTAGGGCTACCCAATATTCAGAAGAATAGCGATGCCCTGCACATTTCTTCAGCAGCCGGAGAATCTACTCTGGTTGAATTCTTAATTTTCTACACCTAATAAACATGAGCGATATTAACTACTATCACGCAATCCAAATTCTTGAAGATAATTGCACAGGTTGCACAGCCTGCGTACGCGTCTGCCCCACAGAAGCAATCAGAGTTCGGGATAGGAAAGCTACTATAGATGCTAATCGTTGTATAGATTGTGGTAATTGTGTAACTGCTTGCCAGTTTCATGCTATCATCCCAAGTAGCGATCCGCTGGATATAATCCACAAGTTTAAGTATAAAGTTGCCATCATCTCCTCTTCCTTCTTTGGTCAATTTACCGAAGATATCAGCTATGGAGTAGCCAAACAGGCGGTTCTGGAGCTTGGTTTTGACGAAGTGGCAGAAGAAGCCATGGTAACGGATTTTATGATTGGCATAATTCGGGATTATATCCGAGCTAATCGTGATAAGAGACCAACACTCAGCAGTAATTGCCCGGCTGTAGTGCGCCTGATTCAGGTGAAATACCCTGCCCTTTTACCGAACCTTTTCCATCAGGAAGCACCTATGAGTATTTTAACCAGATTCTTGAGGGATAAAATATCACTGCGTGAGAATCTGGCAGATGACGAAATCGGCATTTTCCTGATTGTGCCCTGTGTGGCGCATGTAACTGCCGTTCACCAACCTGAAGGCGCTTATAAACATTTGCAGGATGGAGCTTTCTCTACCGGTATGATCTACGGTAAGGTGCGTGAAATAGTAAAGAAAATACAAAATGACCCCAAAGAAATTGATACCTATCCTCAGGGTTTAACATGGGCTTTGTCCGGTGTGCAAGCGGATCTTGTGGATTGTGAAGATATACGTGCACTCTCTGTAAATGGTGTGGAAAATGTGATGGATATCCTTTCCAGAGTGGAAGATCACTATCTGGATCAATATGACTACATCGTGCTGAGAAGCTGCACAAACGGTTGTGTGGGTGGATGCCTGAATGTGGAAAATCCCTTTGTGGCAATGAGCCGAATAAAAAAGATGATAAAAGAGGGAGAATCCAAAGACATCAATGTGGAAGACTTGGAAGTTTTGTATAACAACGGTGAGTTCGCAGTGGTACCCCTTACCCCAAGACCCTTCATGGAATTGGACAAGGATATCAAGAACGCCATCAAGAAAATGAAACGGATAAATGAATTCCTTACCATGCTGCCGGGATTGGATTGCAGTGCCTGCGGCAGCCCCACCTGCTATGCTCTGGCAGAAGATATCGTGCTGGGTGAAGCAACAATAGATGATTGCGTGGTACTATTAAAACGCCACAGCAAAGAAGGCGACGAGTAAATAACACAGTAGCCTTTAGAAAGCTTAGTCTGATTTTTTATGTGTAGCCCAATGAAACAACGAAAAATAAGGTATGAGGTTAGATAGATGATTAAACTAACAGACTACATGAAGGCAGTTGAGGGAGTGAATTACACTCCTGCCTTGGAGCTTAGCGTCATTGATTTGGAAGGTGCATATGTGTGTGATATGCTTAGTGATGTAATGGGTTCTGCCAAACCTAAGCAAGCCTGGATAACAATAATGAAGCACCTCAACGTGATTGCCGTTGCATCCATGACCGGAATCCCTGTAATCGTGTTTTCCAAAGGTAACCAACCGGAAGAAGCAGTTATAGACAAAGCCACTGAAGAAGGTATTGCCTTAATCTCCAGCCCACTCCCCACCTTTGAGTTAGCGGGAAAACTGTACCAAATGCTGAAGGGGTAAAGCCTTAATAAATGCGTTGGTTTCGAGCGGATTTGCACATACATTCCGTACTTAGCCCCTGTGGTGGACTGGAAATGTCGCCGCAAGCATTGGTGAATCGTTTGCAAGAATTTAAGATTGATTGGTTTGCAATAACAGACCATAATAGTATGGCAAACTGTCCCGCCTATGAAACAGTCGCAAAAAGAGCAGGACTTGACTATACTTGGGGGGTTGAGATTCAAAGCTCTGAAGAGATTCACATCTTGGCATATTTTGATTCTAAGGATATGGCTAAAGAGTTTGATAAAGAACTATACGATTCGCTATTACCATTGGAAAACGATGCAGATTACTTTGGAGATCAAGTTGTTATTGACGAAAATGAGAACATTTTAAGAGTGGAACAACGTGCCTTAATCAATTCATCAATGTGGGACATGAACCATGTAGTGAATAAGGTTCGGACTTATGGCGGCTATGCGGTTCCGGCTCATGTGGATGCGGGAGCTTATAGCATTATTAGCCAGCTAGGATTTATGCCAAGTGAACCTGCATTTGACCTTTTCGGGGTTACTGCCGGTTTGGATGAAACAGCTTGGAGAACCCAGCAGCCATATTTTATGCAGCGCAGTTTATTGAAAGCATCAGATGCGCATTACTTAGCGGATATCGGCTCAGGATACAGCGAGCTTTATCTGGCAGAAGCATCTGTAGCAGAATTGAAAAAGGCAGCTTTGAACCAAGATGGCAGAACAATAAAATGAAAGATAGAAAATATAGCAATATAAGGAGGAGTTATGGCTCCCGCGACAAGTAAGCAGAACCAGCAATACGAGCAGCTTAAGGCAGTTATTGAAGAAAAAAAAGACCTGCGCAATCCCTTGATAGAGATTTTGCGCACTGCCCAAGAAATCTTTGGCTACCTACCCATTGAAGTTCAGGAATTTATCGCTAGCGAGATGTCAATCCCCGCCAGTAAAATCTATGGTGTGGTTACGTTCTACAACTTCTTTTCTATGAAACCTCGCGGTAAATATACTCTAAATGTATGCACCGGCACCGCATGTTTCGTTAAAGGAGCTCCCCGCATAATTCAAATGATCTCGGAACACCTTGGCATCGGCATGGGAGAAACCACAGCAGATGGGCTGTTTACCATGAGTGCCGTCAGGTGTGTGGGAGCATGTTCTTTGGCTCCCGTGTTTGTTATCGGTGAAGATACTTTTGGACGCATCGAAAATAAAGACAAGATCACAGAAATTTTATCTCGTTACAAATAACTCGGGATTACGATGCAAGATATATCATTGCACCTGTTGGATATCATTGAGAACTCCGTGCGCGCCGAGGCAAGATTTATCAAGGTGCGCGTGATCCGCAATGTGCAAAAAAACCGTTTGCGTATCATCGTTGAAGATGATGGCGTAGGGATGGATTCCCACACTCTTGAAATGGCACAAAATCCCTTTTACACGTCAAAAGAAGAACGCATAAAAAAGGTCGGGCTTGGCATCCCGCTATTCAAGCAAAATGCGGAACTTAGCAATGGCTGTTTTAAAATGGCAAGTGAACCGGGATTCGGGACTGTGTTAACCGTAGATTTCGAACTGGATAATATTGACAGGATGCCATTGGGAAGCTTGAAGGACACTTTATTGGGGTCAATAATAGGACACCCTGAAGTTGATTTCCTGATAAACCTCACTTCCAAAGAAAGAGGGACGGAACAAAGCTTCCATTTTGACACTGCTGCCATAAAAGAAGAGCTGGGGGATATTCCCCTAACATATCCAGATGTAATTGAATACATCGACCAATCATTATTTGAAGGAATACAAAATACAAACATGGAGGATGTCTGATGAAAACACTCGCAGACCTTAAGAAAATCCGTGAAAAAGCTCAGGAAGAAATGAAACTTCGTGGCGGAAACACACGCATCAAAATCGTGGTGGGGATGGGAACATCCGGCATCGCAATGGGTGCCCGTGAAGTCATGAAGACCTTCCTGGAAGAGATTGCCAACCGCAACCTAACTGATGTGCTGGTTACTCAAACCGGTGAAAAGGGGCTTTCCTCAATGGAACCCGTGGTTGATATTATTGAAGATGGAAAACCGAAGGTAACCTACGGAAATATGACCCCGGACAAGGTTAAGAAAGTAGTAGTTGAGCACGTAGTTAATGGCAGAACGGTCTCCGATTATGTTGTCGCTACCGGCAATTAAAGGAGGAGGAATCTAAGAATGTCTCTGAAACGTATTGACCTTTTAATCTGCTGTGGTTCAGGCTGTATAAGTGCCGGTTCTCTGAAGATTAAGGAACGCTTTCACGAGGTTCTGCAAGAAAAGAACCTCGCTAACGAGATCAACATCATCGAAACTGGCTGTATGGGACCCTGTGATTATGGCCCTGTCATGGTGATTTATCCGGAAGGTATTTTCTACAAGAAAGTAAGCCCGGAAGATGTTGAAGAAATCGTTAATGAACACTTCATCAAAGGACGCCCAGTTACCAGACTGATGCTTCAAGATGAGGAAGACAAAACTTTTAGTACTAAAAAGGAAGTGCCCTTTTACCAGAAACAGGTAAAAGTAGCACTTGCAAACTGCGGTTATATTGATCCCGAAAGTATGGATGAATACATTGCCACAGGTGGCTATGAACCTTTGGGAACCGTCCTAACTACTATGACCCCACAGGAAACCATAGAAGTCATAAAACAATCTGCTCTTCGTGGACGTGGAGGCGGAGGTTTCCCCACTCATATCAAGTGGCAAATGGTTCACGACAACACCGCCAAAGAAAAGTATGTAATCTGCAATGGTGACGAAGGTGACCCCGGCGCATTCATGGATAGATCGCTATTAGAAGGTGATCCCCATCGCATTCTGGAAGGAATGATGATAGCTGCTTACGCCATTGGTGCCAATGCCGGTTTCTTCTATATTCGTGCAGAATACCCCTTGGCAATCAAGCGCATCAAACTCGCTATCGCTCAAGCAAAAGAAGCAGGTTTAATGGGGCAGAATGTTTTCGGCAGCAAGTTCTGCTTTGATGCGGAAGTCCGCACCGGAGCAGGAGCTTTTGTATGCGGAGAAGAAACCGCTCTAATTCATTCCATCGAAGGCTCTCGTGGAAATCCTACACCCAAGCCTCCTTATCCATCTACATCAGGACTGTGGGAAAAACCCTCTATCGTGAATAATGTAGAAACCTTGGGCAATATCCCCACCATTATTGATAAAGGGGCTGAGTGGTTTAACTCTATGGGCACTGAAACCAGCAAAGGTACCAAAGTGTTCGCTTTAACCGGCGATATCAAGAATACCGGGCTTGTGGAAGTACCTATGGGAATAACCCTTCGCGAACTGATATTTGACGTTGGTGGCGGAATAACAGGCGGACACAAATTCAAAGCTGTGCAGTTAGGTGGACCCAGCGGCGGTTGCCTGACAGTAGAACACCTTGATGTCCCTGTGGATTATGAAAGCCTAAAAGAGCGTGGAGCTATGATGGGATCGGGCGGAGTAATCGTGATGAACGATGAAAAGTGCATGGTGAACATCGCCAAGTTCTTTATGGATTTCTGCGTGGACGAATCCTGCGGAAAATGCTCCCCCTGCCGTATTGGACTAAAACAGATGCTGGGTATTTTAGAGCGTATCACCGACGGACACGGCAAGGAAGGTGATATAGAAGAACTGCAACGCTTAGGTGAAGCAATTAGCAAGCTGTCGCTTTGCGGGCTGGGGCAAACTGCTCCCAACCCAGTTCTATCCACCATACGCTATTTCCGTGAAGAATACGAAACCCATATTCGCGACAAGAGCTGTGCCAACAAGATTTGTCTTGATCTGATGCATTTTGATATTAATAAAGACCGTTGCATCGGCTGCTCACTTTGTGCCCGCAAATGCCCTGTTACCTGTATAACCGGTAGCCGTGAAGATAAGTACACAATACATCAGCTTGAATGCATAAAATGTGGAAACTGCCTGGATGTATGTCCTGTTAAAGCTGTTTCCCGCATACCGGGAATGCACCCGGAAATAACTGCAAAACGTGAAGCTGAAATTAAACTAAATGACCATCACGACGATTAAAGGGGAAGGTATGTATAAAGAAATATGCCAAAAATACGCTCCCACTAAGGATAACCTGATTCAGATTCTACATGATATTCAGGATACTCACCCTCAGCATTACATTCCCTCCGATGCCGTGGATGCAATTGCCGAATACCTTAAAGTACCGGCAAACCACATCTATGGCGTGCTTACGTTTTATACCATGTATAGCACTACACCTCGGGGAACAAACATTATTCGCCTCTGCGAATCACCACCCTGCTACATAAAGGGATCGGAAAACATCTTGCGCAAGCTGAAAGTAATTCTTGGAGTTCAAACTGGTGAAACCACGAAAGACGGTTTGTTTACTTTAGAACTATGTGCTTGTTTGGGTGTGTGTGGTAATGCACCGGTGATGATGATTAATGATGATGTGTATGGAGACCTTACAGAAGAAAAAGTGGAAGAAATAATCGAAAAGATCAGGAGGATGAGATAATGAAATACTATCGCAGTCACATCCTGGTATCAATCAACGAAACTTCCATAGCTGCTGATGTGCAGGGTTTTTTACAAAGCCTGCGCAGTGAATTAGCCAAAGCTGATCTTTCCGCTGAGGTTAACATTCTGGAAACTGGACCTTTGGGATTCTTTGGTAAAGGCATCTGCCTTACCGTTTATCCAGAAAACGTGAATTATGAATCAGTTAAAACTGAAGACATCCCAGAACTCGTGCAAGAACACTTCCTAAAGGGACGTCCAGTGAAACGCCTAATGTTAGACTCCATAGGCAAATTCAGCCCCAATTTTAACTATGCAAACCGTATCGTGTTGCGCAACTCAGGCATTATTGATCCCGAGAAGATAGATGATTACATCGGCTCCGGAGGATATGAAGCTTGGGAAAAGGCACTTACCCAAATGAAACCCGCTGATATAGTAGCCGAAGTAAAGAAATCCGGCTTACGTGGACGTGGTGGTGCTGGTTTCCCTGCGGGCGTTAAATGGAGCTTTACTGCTCCCCTTGATGCTCCTCAGAAATACGTGGTGGTAAATGCCGACGAAGGCGAGCCTGGCACATTCAAAGACCGTTTGATTATGGAAGGTGATCCTCACCAACTTCTCGAGGGTATTATGATTTGTGCGCGTGCTATTGGCGCAACCAAAGCATACATCTATATCCGTGGTGAATACAAACTCTGTATCTCTCGCTTGGAACTTGCCATCAAACAAGCCAAAGAGTATGGCATTTTGGGCACAAACATATTTGACAGCGGCTTTGATCTTGATATCATGATTAAGCTTGGTGCTGGTGCTTATGTTTGCGGAGAAGAAACAGCCTTAATCGAATCCCTTGAAGGCAACCGTGGTAATCCTCGCTGGAAACCACCCTTCCCGGGAGTTAAAGGTCTCTGGCAGGCACCCACAGTTGTAAATAACGTGGAAACCTTGGCTAACGTTCCCTTCATAATTGCCAAAGGTGCTGATGAATTCCTAAAATATGGAACTCCTGAATGCACCGGAACCAAGGTCTATACAATCCTTGGTGATGTGGCACACCCCGGTCTTTGCGAAGTGGATATGGGCACAACCTTGCGCACTATTATCAACGAGTATGCCGGTGGCATGAAGAAAGGCTTCCGCTTTAAAGCTGCCCTTGTTGGCGGTGCGGCAGGCGTTATCCTCCCAGACCGTATGCTTGATGTAAAGATGGATTTCTCCAGTTTGAACCAATATGCAGCCGTGCTTGGTAGCGGAGCTATCTTAGTGATGAACGAGCACCAAAGCATTGTTGATATACTGTGGAGCATCCTGCGTTTCTTCCGCCACGAATCCTGTGGCAAATGCTCACCCTGTAAAACCGGAACTCAGCAGCTCTATCGCCTGATTACCAAAATCAAGAAAGGCGATGGAACAATGGATGATGTGGAACTTATGCAAACCATTGCTGAAACCATGCTGAATACTTCTTTCTGTGCACTTGGACAATCGCCGATTATGGCTATTCGCAGTGCCATTGAAAACTTCCGTGATGAATTCATTGAAATAACAAAAAAGTAATAAAGAGGATTGATACTATGGCTAAACTAGTCAATGTCTTTCTTGATGGTCATCATCTGGAAGTACCGGATACGATGACAATCATCGAAGCCGCAGATAAACATGGAATCTATATTCCCCGCTTGTGCTATCACCCCGATTTGCCACCCACGGCTAATTGTGGTGTATGCGTTGTGGAAATAAGCGGTAACCCCACTCCCAAAAGAGCCTGCTGCACGCCTGTAGCCGAAGGCATGAAGATTACAACAAACTCCAGCAAGCTGCGTTCCTACCGCAAAACCTTGGTGGAATTAATTCTTTCCAACCATGAAGTGGTTTGTCCCACCTGTTCTGCTAACAACAAATGTGAGCTGCAAACCCTTGCCAACAACCTTGGTGTAGATATCTACGCTCTTCCTTGCATTCTTGAAAAACAACCTGTGGATAACAGCAGCCTCTCCATTGTTCGAGATATGAACAAGTGTATTGCTTGCGGACGTTGCATAACAGTGTGTAACGAAGTGCAAACCGTTTATGCTCTTACCATGGCAGACAGAGGAATAACTTCACATGTGGATACCGCTTTTAGCATGGGCATGGCTAATAGCCCTTGCGTAAATTGTGGACAATGCACAGTTTACTGCCCCACAGGCGCACTGCGCGAAAGGAGCGAAGTTGATGAAGTGTGGGAAGCTATCCTTGATCCCGAGAAACATGTAGTGGTGCAGGAAGCTCCGGCTATTCGTGTATCTCTTGGCGAAGAATTTGGTATGCCCCTTGGTAGTGTTACCGCTAAAAAGATGTACGCTGCGCTGCGTAAGATTGGTTTCGATTCCATTATGGATACCAACTTTTCTGCCGATCTTACCATTATGGAAGAAGGTACGGAATGTGTAGCCAAGCTTAAAGCTGGTGAAAAACGCCCGCTGATTACATCTTGCTCACCCGGTTGGATTAAATTCATGGAAACCTACTATCCTGATCTTGCAGATTGCGTTTCCACAGCTAAATCCCCCATGAGCATGTTTGGTGTACTTGCTAAAACATACTATGCAGAAGAGCATAAAATAGACCCTTCCAAAATAGTATCCGTTGCGGTAATGCCCTGTACTGCCAAGAAGTTTGAAGCCCGCCGTCCAGAATTGCGTGATAGCGGTTTTCAAGATGTGGACTATGTGCTTACCACCCGCGAATTTATCCGTATGATCAAAGAAGCGGGTATCGATTTCAAAACCATTAAAGAAGAAGATGCAGACGAAGGAATGAGCTTCTACACTGGTGCTGGCACTATTTTTGGTGCCACAGGTGGTGTGATGGAAGCTGCCATCCGTTCAGCATATACCTTAGTTACCGGTAAAGAACTGGAAGCTATAGATATCCAAGCCGTTCGTGGACTGGAAGGCGTGAAAGAAGCCACAGTAAACGTTCCCGGCTTTGGTGATTTACGTGTAGCCGTTGCTCATGGGCTTTCTAATGCCCGCAAGGTGATGGATAGAGTTCGTGAAGGTCTTGCCACTACTGGCGAATCCCCCTGGCATTTCATCGAAATTATGGCATGCCCCGGCGGTTGTGTTGGTGGCGGTGGACAGCCTTACGGAAACGATATGGCATCTCGTGCACGCAGAGGACTTAGTCTTTATGAAGAAGACCGTAGCCTTCCTGTGCGCAAGTCTCACCATAACCCCGAAGTTCTTCGTGTTTACGAACGCTTCCTTGGTGCGCCCAATTCCCCTCTGGCGATTAAGCTGTTGCACACCCACTATTTCAAACGCTCCGTTTACACCGGACAGGTTACTGGCGAAGCAACCCATAAACATCAGTAATAATCTAAACTAAATATCCTAAGGGTGGAGCGTAAGTTTCCACCCTTTTTTGTAGAACTACATGAAGAAAACAGAAGTTATCCTCGACCCTGATACATTCCCTGCTGCAATACAGCCCTTCCTGCAGCACGCCAAGCTGTATGACAGCAGTTGTTCCGCTGCGGCAAAAACACTATACATTGCTGGTGATTACCGCGCTTTTCTAAAGATAGGCAAGCAGGGCAAACTTATGCGCGAGATGGAGATGATGAAGTTCTTTTATAGCCATAATCTTGCTCCCAAGCTTATCAGCTATGTAAGTGAGAATGGCAATGACTATTTAATTTCCGAAGCATTAGATGGCGAAGATGGCATAGCAGAAAGATACCTGCAACAACCTGCACGCTTAGCTGAAGTATTCGGTGCATCGCTAAAAGTTATCCACAGTTTACCTTTAGTTGGCTGCCCCTTCCCCACTCGTGCAGCCGAAATGCTTGCCGAAAGTGAAAGCAATATCTTGCGAGGATATGCGGACAAAGCTATCATCAGCGAGGATATCAAAGAAGCAACCATACATTTATCTACCCTCAAATCATGCACCAAGGATGACGTGGTGATTCACGGAGATTACTGCCTCCCCAACATAATCTTGCAGGATTGGAAGCTGAAAGGTTTTGTAGATATAGGAACAGGCGGGCTTGGTGACAGGCATTATGACTTGTTCTGGGGGATATGGACACTGGAGTTTAACCTAAAAACCGACAAATACAGGGAAGCCTTTCTGGATGCTTACGGTAGAGCAGATATAGACCCGGACAGGCTGGAGTTATGCCGTTTACTGGCAGGATTTACTGAATAAATCTTCCTAACTTGTATGTTGCCCAAACCATCTATCTTCTTTTCATCTTCCTTGCTGCTATTGCCCTATCAATGCCCACCCATTGTCCATGTGGAGGGCAATGAGTGGGCAATGATAGGGCAGTGCAAGCAGGCAAGCGGTTAGAATGTTCTATTTATCGTATTTACTGTTTCCTGAAGATAAACACTTGATTAATGGCGACTTAAATCACTTGCCAAGCACATGCAGCACTTCCGGTAATAGCTGTTTCTTGCGCGAAAGCACCGCCGGAAGATGGAAGGTGCATTCGTCTAACTTATGGTATATCAGATTGTCTGCCAGAAGGAACTGCGTACTAAGCAATATGCTCTCTTCCGCTATTATATCGGTAATCATCAGCAAAGCCCAGTCCAGAGCATATTTCTGCTTTGTTCGGTTCAGAGCTTCCAGATATTCTTTTTCCACTGATTTAAGGTCATTAAGAGTAATAACTTCCATCTGCGCTATCCCAACCCTATATTCGTTCTCGGTGTATATCTTAAAGTCAGACGTTATCGCCAGTTCCGGCTCAGCCGAAGTAAGCGAAGCAGCATGGCGGAAGATATCTTTGCCCCATTCCTGTATATTCAGCTTGGCAATCTCTGCCAGCTCTTCTGCGGCTTTGATATCAACTTTGGTTGTCGTGGGTGAGCGTAATATTATGGTATCGGACAAAATACCGGATAGCAACAAGGCGGCGATATCGGGCGGAGGCACTATTCCAGAACTGCGATAGTGCTTATGGACAATAGTGCAGCTACTTCCCAAGGGACGAGCATACACATAAATAGGATTGTTGGTGTGTATGGCACCAAGCTTGTGATGGTCCAGAATCTCTATCACTTCTGCCTGTTCAATACCTTCTACAGATTGAGAAGCCTCATTGTGATCAATCATAATTACCCTGTGCTTAGGAGGGTCTATCAAACAGGAACTACTTACCAAGCCAAGTAACTTTCTGCCT
>JAQUJJ010000060.1 GCA_028681035.1 Candidatus Cloacimonadota bacterium | reverse complement strand
AATACGATATCAAGGTCTATTTTCCCTCTCTCAAGCTCTGTATGGACAATGCTGCGATGGTCGCAGCGGCTGCAATACCAAAGTTCAAAGCCGGCCTTTTTGCCGATCTTGCGGTGAATGCCAATTCCATCAAAGGGACGAAGCTACTGTAGCTCTTTAGAGATACTCTCTAAAACATCGAGCTGTAATTTGCGCCAAAGTTTGGAGACCGTGCAATGGTTTTCCATTGATTTCCAATTGCTTAACCGCTAAGGTGGGCTGGAAAGTGGGCTATTGCAGCTCAAGTGCTCCCCTTCTCACAAAATGACATCCTGCCATTCCATAATCTCCGGATCCCTTTGCCGTTAAAAGTGTATTGAAAGCACAAGCTTCCATGTAGGGGCTTTCGGTGAAAGCCCAAGTCTCCGCGCTATGATCAACGGAATATTTTGGCGTTATGCCCAATGCCACAATCCGATCACCGCACTATGATTCATGGGGTGTTTGTGATACAAGTTATCAGGTTACCTTTTGGCTGATTTGCAGGTATCTGGTAGGAGAGCAACATAAAAGCAGTCTGATGTGCTTATTGGGATTGCACCGTCTCAACGTTTGAGATCTGACACTTTTTGGTGGTGGTGGGCATTTCACCCGACTACATCTATTTACACGATCCCGGCAGAGCCCAAGGCAATAATAACCGTTATCCTCTGGACTTATTTCTCAGGATCTGGCGGATGGGAAAGAACAGTATGTTTTGTATCTGAGCCCTGTATAGGGACCTTGTCTTTCTTACCCAATACCTATCCACTCTTAGCGATCACTTTGGAGGACATATAACTGGTGCATTGCATATCCTATGCCATCTATTGCTCATGCTCGTCAAGCCACTTTATAGCTCTTGATTCAATTTGCTCCCGCTGCTGAACACTTAGTTCTTGCGCAACAGCATAACGACCATCTTGTGAGTTCTCACCGCCACTTACGGACGATATTAAATACCAAAAATAAGCTTCTTTTTTATCTTTCAAGACGCCATCACCATTAGAGTAGCAAATAGCCAAATTATGCTGTGCTCTGGCATACCCTTTCTCAGCCGCCAAGTGATACAACCTGAACGCTTCCTTATTATCCTGCACGACGCCTTCACCACTATCGTAACACACAGCCAAATTGTTTTGCGCTATCGCATCTCCCTGCTTTGCTGCCAGGCGATACCACTTCACCGCTTCCTTATGATCTTGTAGGACGCCCTCACCAAGGTGGTAACACTGACCCAAATTGCATTGAGAATCGGGCTCTCCCTGCTCCGCCGCCAATCGATACCATTTCACTGCTCCTTTATAATCTTGTAAGACGCCATTACCATGGTAGTAACACTGACCCAAATTATATTGTGCATCTGGGTGTCCCTGCTCTGCTGCCAGACGATACCACCTGAGCGACTCCTTTTTATCTTGTAAGATATCCTCAGCATTGGCGTAAAGCCACCCCAAATTTATTTGTGCTTCGGCACTTCCCTGATCAGCTGCCAGACGATACCATCTCACTGCTTCCCTTAAATCCTGCATGCCACCTTCTCCAGAAAAGTAACTCAGACCCAGCAAGAATTGAGCATTGGCATAGCCCTGCTCTGCAGCCAAACGATACCACTTGACCGCTTCCTTATCATCTTGTGCGACACCATAACCATCGGCATAACACACACCCAAACAGTATTGTGCTTCGGCATCACCATTTCTTGCTGCTGATAGTAGTGAATCACTATAAGTCAACTCATTCCAAAGTGTTCCCATCATCACAAGGAATATCAACAAGAGTTCCAATTTACGCATTATACACCTCCAGTACAACTTTACTAAAGACTATCAGATAGGGATATGTGTCAAGGTGAAAAAGCCCACAGGTATTCTCTTATTGCGGAATTGATTTCCCACTATTCCGCTTCAAAAGTATGGCCGCTATCCTCCTCGATATATTATCACTCTTCCTCGTATTCCTTCTCTTGAGTTTGTTTATCTTTGAGGCGACACTAGGCTCAATGCTTCCCCATTAGCACTACGAGATCAATACGGGCTAAATTCGCAATCACCCCGTATTGATCCCGTAGTGCACATAAGCAACCCCCACAGAAAAGCCATACAACTCAGGAAGGAAGACGCCAGCAGAGTTCTCAGGTCTCTGTATCTAGCTTACACCAGCTTGGAGGTAGTCCAGATCTATAGAAGTGATTTCTCCTTATTCTGCTTCAAAAACATCGCCATTATCATCCGCAATATATTCTCCCTCTTCTTCGGTTACATCATCTCTTGAGATTGGTTTTCCCGTGGCTTGTTCAATTATACGCAGGAGAAACTCTTTCCGATTTTTCACAAATTTGAAGAAGTCGTCATCGCGAAGATCTTCGGGTTCAAGCAAATGAGAGCTGAGGATGCTATTAAAATCTTCTTCAGGAACGCCTATTCTCTTTAGCAATCTATCCAGATACTTGCTGGGCGCATCTCCACTTACAAATCTATTCGTACCACTGGAAAGAGGCGTCTTATTGATAATGCAGTTATAGTGGTCAGCGTGTATACTGTTCTTTACACACCATGCAACGGGGAATATATGGTGAATGTCAATATTTCTTGAAAAATAGTTGTGGATATTGATGGGTGAATTTGACAACCAGTCCCGAAGGTTTTCACCAAGCAATAAGGCATATACGCCCTTGTAAGCCGCACTGTTTCTTGTCCTCAGGGTATGCAGACGCGCCTGACTAAAGTTGGAATCATAAATAGTTTTGGGTTCTGGCCCATTGGAAGTAATCCATTCCACAACCTGAGGCAAATCCAAGGCAGATCTCGTTTCAGTAGCCGATCCATAAAGCTCCCCAAATACACCGCACCAAAACCAACGCATCAGTTTGTTTTTATTCCCTGCAATATCAATTTGATTGCCCATCACAGCCAGAATAGCGGCCATGGGTATCAACTGAGTATTATAGGGAAGGTCTCTTGAGGAATAAATATGATTTTCGGCTAAGATCATGGCAGCTTTTATATAGCCATTTTGGATATCCTTCACGCAGCCTTTATATTCTCCCAGGGTAAGATTAAGAATATCTTTTCGCTTGCAACTGACGGCAACCTGGATTTCATCAGCAGAATCTATAATGTTGACAGACAGCCTTTTACGGTATCGGGCTAAAAGCGTTATAGATTGTAGCAAGTCAGTATTTTGAGTGTTGCCAAGAACCTTATACTCTTTAAATTCTGCATGTACGGATTGCCAACTTTCCTTCAGGTTAAAATCGTCAGCAGCATACGTAGCGGTGAGCAATTCAAAAACAGTCAAGACAACTCCGCCTGTATTGACTTTCTCAAATACCTGACAGACAGCTTCCTTAGAGTTTTCTTTCTTCATAACGATGACGGGAATCATGTAGTTCTCATAGCTCTTGATAATTTTATCTTCAAACTCATCCCAAAACTCAATCTTGGAAGACTCATGTTTCCAGTATTTGTTATATTCTTTTCTCCAAGTGCTATATTCGTCTATCATACATACGGGATACATTAGATTTTCATACTCAAGTTCCAAGGACGAAAGATCCAGTTCTATTTCCCTGCCTATGTTTTTGGTAATCTGTTTCTTCTCATTCACAGACAGAATTGCCTCCTCCAAGTCAATCGAAGGGTCAATCGCTTTCTGCATATCAATATAATACCAACGATAGATCTCACGATTTTTATCGTTTTTGGTTTTAACAATCTCATTTGTTTTGATTGTCTGATAGAGTGAGGTAATTCTTTGCTGGCCGTCCAATACAAGGTGTTCCGGCTTTGTTTCTCTGCAATTCAAAACACCTTCGATCGGCTTGGGCCTAAATTTGACTGAGGGATTACCCGTTTCCAGCAACATAATCGCACCTATGGGAAATGACTTTGCGATGCTGGCCAATAGTGCTTTGATGCGATTATCGTCCCATATCCATCCACGCTGGAAATCTGGCAATTGAATCTTGCCTTCATCTACTTTTCTTAGTATTTCCCTTAAACTCGTTTTGGTTGAATCAAAAGATTCCATTTAATACTCCTTTAGTTTAGGTATTGTCGCTTCTCAAAGGTTGGCGCAAATTCCAACCCATTGTTTTAATGCTGTTAGAGAACATTTTAAGCCCTCATTTCTTTAAGTTTATCTAGGTCAAACGACCTGTTATATTGTGTTCATCTTTGCTTCTACAGTCAAGCTTCTTTTCTGAACTTGCCATTAATATGCTTTCAACTCGAGATGACTCGAAACCTCAAGTCATCTCGTGTTGAAAGCGAATTAGAATCAAGACAAACGCATAGGCGTGGCGATGGCTTGAAATGCTTGCAAATCCTGATAACACAGCTATACTGCTACCTACCCATGCTTATGATAAAGGGAAACTATTTGATCGTGGTTGGAACATAGACACTGTCCAAACAAGCATTCCAGTGTCACTTAGAGTACCGGCTGGGAGATTGACTTTTTCATAAGCATTCATATAATAGTATGTAGTGTATTTAGGCTCTTGATTGTAATAAGAGCTTTGCCTTACTTTCAAGGTCTTTGCGCCAGTGTCCAAAATGGCATCCTGATAGCCATAGCTTAAAAACCCTATTATTTGAAGATAGTAGCTGGTGCCAATAATACTAATATAGCTTCCTGACTGCTGAACTTGCACATCGTAACGGGTAGCCATCATGAGCATCGGCAATAAAAGGATTAGGATCAAGATAATCTTACGCATTTTACTTCCTTTTCTTAGATAAAGGTCTTTTGAAAATTAAAACAACTTTCTTCGTTTCCACATTATTGAGTGCGCCCGAGGAATAACGATAATCAGATTCTGTGATCGGAATTGTGCTGATGAGTTCCCAGCCTTTCTTGCCGTATTTTGTCATATTGAAAGCACCTATGTTTATACCTGAATCAGTATGCATAGTAAATTCACTAGTATTCATCGACAAGGACATATACTCCCAGACTTGGGTTCGGGACTTAGTTCCGCAAGCACACAGACCAAAGAACAGCACAAGCAAGAACAAGGTGGACCGAAGGACTCTAAATATTGGATGGTTTAGCTTAGCAAAGCTTAAAGTTGCATTCAGTGTCATAAACTCTCCTTTCTTTTATGAATATGCGGTGGCCAATTATCCGGATCCCACTGCTCCACCGGGATGAAGCTGCCATTTTCATCACAGGGAGGACCGGGAGGGGGATCTAATAGTGAGTGGTGAGTGGTGAGTGGTGAGTGGCCAGATGCTGCGCCAGAATCAAAGATGGGGGTCATTTGGTCGTAGATTTCCAGGATGCGGTGTTTGGTGCGGTATTCTCCATATTCCTTTTCGTCTTTGCGCTTGACGATGGGGAAGGTATCCATGATGTAATCTACGGCATGGCGAGGGGTGGGGAAATAGGGGGTGAGTAGTGAGTGGTGAGTGGTGAGTGGTGAGTGGGGGCTTCATCCACTCTTCTTGTGTGCCAAGATAGAGATGGAAATAGAGGGCATCCAGTTCACAGCGGATCTCAAAACGGCGTTCTTCATTCCAGATAAAGGGAGGTCCATCGTAGCCGCAGTCTTGAGCGAAGGCTTGCATGCTGTAAGAAGTATAGATTAGCTCCAGCAGAAGGGAGGTGAGTGGTAAGCGGTGAGTGGTGAGTAGGGCGGATGGTGAGGAGGCAAGGTGGTGAGTGGTGAGTAGGGAATCCAGTTTATCGAAAGCTGTGGGGGGTAAAACGGCAAGTTGCTTTGCAATAAAGAAGTTTAGACTAGTAGAACCTATTTTAAATCTACTAACAAAGTCACATGCAAAGCTATTCAAACAAGCATTAAGATAAGAAGTTGTGGCTGCCCTATAATCACATAGAAGGAGTGGCATTTTATTGCTAACTGCGGTTTGGGTAATGAAAGAAGCAATAATAGTCCTTTCGTCTGTTGATCTACATATATCCCTAAACCCTAAAAAGTAACCCTTAGTGTCTGGCGTTGCACTCTCGACTTCGTCCTTTTTTACCCAGTACCTTGGCAGAGGTTCATAATTCGGGTCCTCTAGGCGTGAAAGCGGGATATTGGGCAGTTGAGTGGAATTCGAGCCAGCGGGCAGATCGGCATAATCTCCAAAGCGGTGGTTGTAGTGGTGTATCATCTTCGCTTCATACAGAGGCAGATAGACCTCTGGTTCTGGCAAAACACTGTCCATTTGTCCCGCAGGAATAGTGTCCTGCGCAACGCGAATGAAGCGATTGCCTTGCAGCTCAAAGCCCATATCCTCCATCTGCTCTTTGGTCTTGAAGAGCTGGGAGTCGTTGGACATATCAAACATACGCATAAATGAGATCCCCCAAGGATTGCCCTGCTCGGGGTCATTTTCATTGATCAGAACAGGCACGCGACGATAGATATATTTGGTGAGTTCGGCATCCTGTTTGGTGCGGAAAATGGGACAGGTGCGGGTATTGGGATTGATGAGAGCGACATCTTCCCTGCTGAGTTGGAAATGACGCTCAGCATCGTTTAAATCGGCTACAGAATGGGCGAAGAAGAGGAAATCTGCCGCTTGGTGGGTGGTGAGTGGCGAATGGTGAGTGGAGCTCGCTGCGCGCAGGGTGAGCAGGCAGAACTTCATACGGCTATCCACAGCCGGAAAAAGTTTCTCCCTATTTTCAAAATCATAGAGGCTTTTTAAAGAGCCGGTATCGAACAAATCCTGAAAGAAGAACTTGGTGGTATCATCGGTGGCTATGCCACTGGGGACTATACATCCGCAATGCCCACGTGGATTAAGCAAGTTGCGGTTCAGTTCTGCAAAGACAGTATAGGTATTTAGATCTCCTCTTCCGCAGAGAGGGTAGACTCCGCTTTCGCGGATCAGCAAAGAGGAGCCTTCCGACACCCGTTTCTCTGCCAAAAAAGCCCGGTATAGAGCGGGGTTGGTAGAAGGTAGTGCTTCTATCAGCTTTTTCCTGATGGAAGCATTGGCGGCGTTGGCTATCTCCGCATCTCTGGCCGCAAAGAATTCCTTTTCCTGCAGTTTTACCCTTTCCCAGGGAGGATTGCCAAGGACACAGTCAAAGCCTTGGGGGGTGAGTGGTGAGCTGTGAGTGGTAAGTGGCGGGAAAACATCGGGAAAGGCGATATGCCAGTGGAAGAACTGATACTCTTTAGCCAAGCGGATTATTTCGCTGCGGATAGCGGGATTCACGCTGTAGGGATTGCTTTCTATGTTATCCAGCAGGCGTTGGGTGATGGGATAGGGTAAGGTGTCGCTGGGGACTTTTTCCCAGACAAAGGCAGCGCACCAGGCATCGTAGATAAACTTGCTATTCAGATATGCGGAAGAACGCATGATCTCGGCATAGGCTTCCTCTTTCCTGGTCAGATTTTCTATGCTGTCATCTTCCATCTGGTTCAGGTTTATCACATAGGGAGCATGGTTGCCCAGATGTTCCCAGGGTTTCTCGTCGCCGCTGAAGATGTCGATTACATCACCCTTGCTTTCTTCTTTGTTCTGCTTTTTGTATTTGGCGCAGTAAGCTTTATCGTCGCCGGTCAAAGCAGTGAAGGCAGCATCGGGGATGCCTTTCTTGAGCAGCGCAGGAGTACAGCCCAGAAGCGAGTTTCCGCACTGTATGTGATGTTCCAGGAAGGTAAGAGGTTTGCCCGGTTCCAAGGCTTCCATCCAGAGCGAGATTTTGCAGAGTTCCACACTCATGGGGTTGATATCCACACCGTAGATACAGTGACCGATCACGTCGCGCAGGGCATGCTGGATAATGCTGGGTGCAGGCTCATCTTCTCCTGCACGGATAGCGGCCAGGCGTTTGGCAATGCGATGGGCTGCGGCGATGAGGAAGTGTCCGCTGCCACAGGCGGGGTCGCAGATTTTTAGAGCAAGCAGGGCTTGCTCTGGTGAGTGGTGAGAGGTGAGTGGTGAGTTGGGGGCAGAAGAGCTATCGCTGCCGACACTCCACTCACTACTCACTTCCTTTCCACTCACTGCTTTCGCAATTACCGGTTCCAGCGCTGAATCTAACAAACAATTTACAAGAGACGCAGGGGTATAGTAGCTGCCGGTGGTTTTGCGTTCTGAACCGGAAATGATGTTGAGCTTGAAGAATCCGGCTTCAAGGTTGATTTCGGGGTGCATTTCCAGGAGCGATTCATAGACGCTGCCCAGTTCTTCGGGACCGAGATTGCGGTAATTGATGGGCTGGAAGATATTGTTCTTTTGCGTATAGCAGAGATAACGGAAGGCGGAAAGCAGGTCGCTATTGGCCAGGCCGCAATCTGCCAAATCCGGAGTCGATTCTGCTTTAAACAGAAAGGAACCCAGGGCTGGCAATCCGAGGGCAGGGTTGCCGTCGTAGAGGCTATTAAAGAGCAAGTCCAGGTGCTGCCAGAGATCGCTGTGTTTGGTGCCCCTCTTTCTTAGGGCAAGTTCTCTGATGCGGTAGGTAGAATAGTATTTTTGGTAAATCTCTTTGCTGGCATCCGGCGCATCGGGAGCGAGCAGTAAATCACGATCCTCTGCCACAAAGACAAAGAGCAGACGATAGACCTGACGCAGGACCTGATGGTAATAGTTTTGCAGACTAAGGGCTCCATCCCGGAGCTTGTCTCTCAGTTCGATATTATTGGGATAGGCGATAAAGCCCGCTCCCAGTGATTCGATGGCAGATTGGACATTAGCCCTCAAATCATCCAGGGCACGCACGCCTTCTGTGATGGAAGTATTGTACCACTTTTCCAGCCAACAGCTTTCGGGGCCAAGCAATCTGCCGGATTCGTCTGTTTTGGCTTCCACCCGGGATTGATGGCAGAGTAGATAGAGCAGGAAGAAATCGCTATAGGCATCATTATCCATCATTGCCTGTAGATCGAATTCCACATAGGCCGCGCGGGTAAGAGAGATATTGTCTCGCAAGATGCGGAGCTTGAAGCCATTGGAGAGGAAGCCCCAGAGGTGGTCCTTGCTGCGATTGACGAATTCCTGGATCAAAGAATGAGGCGAGGATTTGGGTAAGTGGTGAGATGGTGAGTGGTGAGTGGAGGAGTGGTGAGATGGTGAGTTTGGCGAGGGGGTAAGTGGTGAGTGGGGGGAGGTGGGGCGGCGGTCCAGATCCCACTTGAAGCTGACTAAGTGGATGGCGACGGGCTCTGCTGCTTTGTGGCTGATGGGGTAGAGTTTGCCATCTATTTCCAGTGATTTCTGGGTTTGGAGACGGCCATAGCCCAGCTCTTGAAATAGGGGCAGGAGCCAGCGTTCGCGGGTTTCGGTGGTGCCGATGGCGTCCTGGGGCAAGCGGTCTATGATATCTTTATAGGTTTTCCAGACACCGGTCATACGGTTCCAGGCACGGGTGGCAGCTTCACCCAGGCGTTCACCAGGACTGAGATGAAAATCTGTGGGCTTTAAGCCTTCTAAGGTGGTGTCGCCATTTATGATGCGTTGCAGTAATTCTGCGGGGAGGATGGCGCCGACGGTGCGGATGGCAGAAGGGGTGAGATGGTGAGTAGAGGATGGCGTTCTTCGAAGCTTGTTATGCATTAGTTTTGCCTTTGATGTGACGCATCAACGATAAGAGCTGTTTGCTGATGATAGTGATCTCTTCCAAGATGGGAGCAATGGAACTGGGATCACAAAATTTTATACGGGAGGATAAGATTAAATGAGATTCACATTCACGCAAGCTGCCATGCGCTATTCTGAGGAAATGGAGAAATTCTTTGTCACCATTCCTTGCCCAGCCTTCTGCAATGTTGGCTGGCACAGATGAAGCAGCTCTTCTAATCTGGTTTGTAAGCCCAAACATCTCGCTTTTGGGAAACGCTGCCGTAATCTGGTATGCTTTCTCGGCCAGCGTCATAGCTCTTTGCCAAACATCCAGGTCTTGGTAAGATTGACTACTCATTCTAAATCCTCACTTTACTCAGAGACATGATCTCATTGTTTTTTAACATTGAATAATCCAGCATTTGAACTAACCAGAAAAGTAAGTCCAAAGCTACTCCAAAGCTCATTTCTTCAAGGTAAGCTACCAGCCCCCACTTACCACTCACCACTTTACCACTCACCACTTTACTACTCACCACTTTACTACTCACCACTTTACTACTCACTATTCCCCTCCCGGCAAATACACATAGATACCAAGAACATCCGGTGGAAGCTCTGGCTTGATTTCCGGTTTTTGAGAGCGTTTCATCAACATCACCTCCCGGACATTCTGATGAGAATCGAGCAGTTCAGTGGCGCGGCTCTGGGCAAAGGTATTCAGGTGAGAGGTGAGTAGGGAGTGGTTAGTGATTATACGCTGAATCTGCTCTTGGGCTTGTTGGGGTAGGACATTGGCGCTTGGCATGGCGAGGAGCAAGGCTTTGGCTTTAGGTTCGGAGAGCCATTCGGGGTTTTCGGGGGTCCCGGTGAAGGCTACGATCTGAGAATCTTCTACCAGGCTACGGTAGGGCTTTTTATCCTCAAAGAACTGGGTGAGGTGGAAACGGTATCTCAAAAGTAATAAGGTGGTCCTCCGTTCTACAGCAGTAGTGCGGATCACTCCGGCGCGACTGGCAACAGCATGCTGGCTTTCGCTGTCCAAGGCAGTGGCCATCACCAGATCGGCAAGGCCTTCCACGATGGGATGGGTACGAGAGAGATAGATTTCCTTATCCTGGGCAGGCAGATCAAATGTGACGGTGAGTTTATCCGGCAGGTAGCCACAGCTTTCTTTGATGAGCTTTGGCACTGGGCTGAGATCGATCTGATAGCTGTTTTTGACTTCTTTAATGCTGGCTTTGTAGCGGAGTAAGGTCTGCCGTACAAAATCCCTGATACTAAGCTGAGAGCCGATGGAATCTCTGATGGATTCAAGCTCTGCCTTAATTTCATCCACCCTGGCCGTAAGGCCTTCCTGGGCAAACATAGTACGGCTGCGTTTTTCCTTTTCCTTGGCATTTTCCCAAGCATCGTGCAGCTTCTTTTTATCTTCTTTGAAGTACTCCTCAAAACCGGCAATGACCAATTGTTCGCTGGATCCGGACTGCTCTCGTAGCAGAAGGCCTTCAAAAATAGCTTCCAGCACGGCATCGGTATCGGCAGGGAAAGGAACTGAGATACCGAGTGAAGATTTGATCTGCCTATGCTTGCGCAGCAGAACATCCAAGACGATGCCGTCCACCTGGTTATCAATCCCATAATAAGTGATCATCCGCACTATGTCACGCTTTTGGCCAAAACGGTCAACCCGGCCTTCACGTTGCTCATGCCGGGTAGGGTTCCAACTGAGGTCATAATGGATTACAGCATTGAAGCGCTCTTGTAAGTTTATGCCTTCGGAAAGACAATCTGTACACACTAAAATTCGTGAGGGATGCTCAGCCAATTCCTTGACCCGCAGTTCACGCTCTTCAGGCGGCAGTAATCCTGTTACGGCGGCAATCTGGATAGATTTGGGCAATCGCTCCCGAAGCTGTTCAGCCAAATACTCCGCAGTTTGGATGAAACGGCAGAAGATGATGGGACTATACTCCTCTTTGATCAGATCCTTGAGCGGTTTCAGCAGCCCAAGCATTTTGGTATCGTGCTCACCAAACAGAGCTTCGGCTGCTCTTGCCATAGCTGTAAGCTTGCGGTGGCTGATGACGTTTTCATCTTCTTGGGTGTGGGAATCGCTGCCGGGAAGGATATCGCTGGCATCAGTGCTGTCATTATCGTCAATATCCAGGACAAGACGCCGGCCTATTTCATTGGCTTCGGTGGCAGTCTCAGTTTCCAGAGTGGCACTACGATTGCGCATGGTAGCTGCCGCAGCAGCCGGGCTGGAGGCAAGGGCGCGCAGAAGAGCCAGGGCAGACCACCAACGGACTCTTTGGCGATGCTGGCCTCCTTCCTGATCGCGAACTATTTCTCTGGCATATTTCAGGGCTTTATCAAATAAATCACGATAAGGTTCCGAGAGCTTGTAATGGATTTCTTTGGTCTCGGCAGTGGGAAACTCAGTCTTTTCGCCCATGAAGAATTCAATGTCGGCTCTGCGCCTCTGAACAAAATGTTGGGCGATTACCCGGCGATGCTCCCTATTCTGGGTGCCGCTTAAGTCTTGAGGAAAGAATTCAACATCACTTTTGAGCAAGGTGAGCAGCGATCTGAAGGCGGCTTCATTGCCGGAATGGGGCGTGGCCGTAACCAGCAGGATATGCCTCTGGGGATTCTCGCTAAGTCTCTTGATCAGATCAAAGCGCTGATGCCTGCTGCTGCGCTTGACATCATCGAAGCTGGCAGTATGCGCTTCATCTACGATGATCAGTTCCGGAGCTGTGCGGATGAATTCATCCTTGTGCCGGTCTGTCTTGATGTAATCTATAGAAACAACCGTGTAAGGATATACTTCAAAGATGGATTCATTGGCCCGGCAATTGCGTTCCAAACGGCGAACTGTGCTGCCTAAGACCATTTCAGCATCCAGGTGGAATTTGCTGCTGAGCTCTGCTTGCCACTGTTCTGCCAAATGCGGTGGGCAGAGTACACAAAAGCGACTGATCTCACCACGATCTACCAGTTCACGGGCAATCAAACCAGCTTCAATGGTTTTACCGATACCCACATCATCAGCGATCAAGAGGCGCACAGGATCAAGCTTGAGCGCCATCATCAGAGGAACTAGCTGGTAAGGCCTGGGATCAACTGCCAATCTGCCAAAGCTTCTGAAAGGGCCGGCACTATTGCGAAAGCCCAGTCTCAGCGCATCTCGGAGCAGGCGACAGGACTGATAGTCACCTAATTGTGTAGGGTCTGGCAGGCTGAAAGTAGCAGGTTTTACTTTTTCAAGCGCGGTAAGAATGCCGGTGATCTCGTCATCGCTGCCACCCAGGGGCTTTAGGATGAGCAGTTCATCTGTGGAATCTGGCATTACGACCCATTCTCGGCTCCGGGTATTCACGAGAGAACCGATGGGATAAACAGTGAGGGGTGAGTGGTGAGGAGTGAGTGGAGTGGCCATTTATGAATCCTTGGTTAAAATGCTGTAGAGCGCAGTATTGATGTAGTAGTTGCTTGTGATTATTTTCTGTTTCTTGAGCAGGCCATCTTCACAAAGAGCATCCAGGTATTTTGAGGCAGTGTTTCTGCTCACTTCAAGATCGCGCACGACAAACTCAATCTTGGTATAGGGATGGAAGAAGAGGTTGTTTATCAAATCCTGTGAATAGAATTTATGTTTATCTCTGATTAGGTGCTTGTATTTCAGAATAGCTTTGCTGATCTCATGGATGATTTGTATGGTCTGTTTGGAGGTCTCTTCTACAGCGTTTAGCATGAATAATAGCCATTCTTCCCAGGCACCTTCGTCTCTCACCTTTTGCAGAAGATGATAATAAGTACCCTTGTTCTTTACAATATGCCTACTGAGATATAGAACAGGTATATCCAACAAGTCCTTGAGTACCAGGTAAAGAACGTTTATGATCCTGCCAGTACGTCCATTACCGTCATAGAATGGATGTATACTCTCAAATTGATAGTGAATTACAGCCATCTTAACCAAAGGGTCTACATCACTTTGTTGATTATCATTGATGTACTTTTCGAGATTGGACATCAGCTCGATAAGATCTTGATGGTTTTGGGGCGGGGTATATACTACTTGTCCGGTCTGCTCATTTCTAAGCTCTGTACCAGGCAATTTCCGGAATCCCGAGCTATGCGTTTCCAGCTCTGCTTGAATATCTATGATATGATTGGAGGTGAGTAAGCCTTGATCCTTCACCGCATGATAGCCTTTTTTGAGTGCAAATACATAGCGGCTTACTTCCTTTGCCGCCGCACTGAAGGTGTGTTCCGGAAAGATATCCTCACGATAAAGATCATCATGAGTTGTGATTATATTCTCAATGGCGGAGCTGTCCTTTGCTTCCTGCAGGGAAAGCGTATTGATCAAGATGGCTTGATTGGGTATGGTCGCGGAAATCCCCTTAAGTTCTGCCAGATATCTATGTGCAGAAGCAGCTTTACGCAAGACTTGCTTGGTCTCTAATTCGATATCGGGGGGTAAGTTCTTTAACACAAAAGTCATAAATACTTCCTATACTGTTCTATTGCAGCATATTCTGTACACATCATCTGTGATATGCCCAAAATAAGCAGTTTTTTATACATAGGCTATCTCATCTGCACAAAAAAGCCAGTTATTTGTGCAGAGGGTATCTCGTATGCCCAAATAAATCAAGTTTTTGTGCATACTGGTTTCGCGTCTTAATTGTCGTAACAGTGTAACGACAATCTGTTTATCAATGTCCTTCTGTAAATAAACCATGCTTATTCTCCTTTGCTCCAAAGATATTGGCATAATTTGAGATAGTAGCTTGCCAGTTTTCATCATAACGGAATCGGATTACATGCCAGCCCAAATCATCCAGACTCTCCACTATGGCTTTATCTTTGGCCCGCTGTTCCAAAGAGTCATGAACTGGACCGTCGATATAGATGGCAGTGTATTTGTCTTGATAGATAAAATCAGGTCTGGTATGGCAGGCTTCAATAAGCTCTTGCGCATGAGTAGGCAGGATAAAGCCATTGTTATAGATATAATCCAGCCACTTAATCTCAAGCTCAGAATCTGCCAGGTTTTTGAGCCTTGCATAGTGCTCCGCCCGGGAATGTTCGCTGGAGGAGCGGAAGATATCTGCACCCAGCAGACTAATCAGGATATCTATGATCGCCTTGCGGTCCAGAAGCTCATGATCGGTTTGATTTGAATAGCTCATCAGGCAATCATAACAAGCTGCTTCGCAAGGTTCTTTGGCATGGAGCGCCTTGTACTTATCTTCAAAGGTGTGGGGATCATAATGGCAGAGTCCGATAGCTTCCCTCATCACTTTTTTGAATCCGCCGATGTCTATCACTTGCTTCAAAACTCCTGCTCCACCTTCCGTAGATTCATAAAAGAGGATGGACTTTCTCTTGTCTTTAGCGGGTAAGGATTCTGCAGCAAGCTCATTGTCTTCCAGCTCAAATGCTCTTTGGATGGCATTTTTGAGGGCAGCCTGCAGAGAAGCGATTATCGTGTCGCTTACCTGAAATCCTGGTTCAAAGAGCAAACAGTTCTTGGTGTCGTTCACGAAGGGGCGCACAAGTATTTTGGATTTGCCCATGGGAGAATCATCATCGGCATCTTCATCCGGCCGTTTAGCCCAATAACCTCGTTCTGTATCCAGCCAGAAGCCTTCTGACTCACTGCTGTCGCGCTTGCGATAGCCCATATTGATCCGCCAAATCATCGCAGAATCACCATAGGTAAGTGTAGCCAGGCAGGTTCCATCTGCTTGCATGATTTTGGCACTTATACAAGACAGATTCCCGTTTCGTACTGCAAAACGCAGGGTTGTCCTGATGTCATAACCCAGTCTGAGCCGCTCTTCTTCATCGCAATTGATCTGATCCCTGCGCTTGGCCACCACATTTTGGAGTCTGAACAAATTGGCTATGGGAGCATCGAGCTGGCTGCCACAGTGCTCGCAGACATCACATTGTGAGATATAGTCTTTCGAGCTATCGGTATGCAGATAGCCACACTGGGAGCAAATCTTGGATTCGGAAGTAGTAATGCTATTCTGCTCGTCCTGGGCAGGTATGATAACCTGATGGATGATGTATCTGGAACCTTCGTGGTAAACAAAGGAACGGGGGCCAAACTCCGTAATAGCCAGGAACCTCGGTCTGGAAAGATATTCGTCTTTGCCACTCTTCAATCTTCTGCCTGGAATAAAAGCAGACAACGGAAGCCTGGGAAAATTATACCCCGGCAAAAAGCCTTCGCTGGCAAAATAGCGGTAGCTATAGAAATCTGATTGGAAAGCACCACTGGAGGATGTAAGTAACTCAAGCTGAGATTCTGCTTCGCGTCTGAGCCGCTTCGCTTGATTCTTGTCAGTGGAGCCCCGGCTGACATCCAGAATGATTCTATTCTGCACTTCCTGCTGCCTTAGGGCGGCTTTGTAAAGTCCTCGCCAGCGCTCACAAGCTTGTTCAAACTGCATGGGTAATTCGTTCATCATATCGCTAAGCCAATCAGGGCTGTACCAGATTGAGTCGATTAAATACTCTTCGATGGAAGCGATGATCTTGGCTGCGCGGCTCAAAGCCCGCTGCCTGATGGCAAAGTCATTTAAGGTAGCCCTAAAGCTTGGCAGCAATTCTAACAAAGGCGGTTGCCCTGAGATGTCAATCACATCTGTCAGGGTCTTGCCCAAGCTCAGTTTGGCCTCAGAAAGCCAGATAGCATTGAGGTGGGAATGCAGCATGTCCTCATTGGCCAGGTCTATCTGAGGAGTAGCCACCGCCCCTGACACCATATCGACGGGGCGTTTGAAGAAATACTGGTCATGCGGACTTCCAGCGGAACAATAGGTAAAGATCAGAGCTGGCTGCCCGCTTCTGCCTGCCCGACCGCTGCGCTGAGCATAATTAGCAGGTGTAGGCGGGATATTACGCATATTGACTACGTTCAAAAGTGAGATATCAATACCGAGCTCCATGGTGGGAGAGCAGTACAGAATGGGTAGATTAGCTTTTCTGAACTCTTCTTCCCGACGTTCACGTTCATCATAGGACACTTGAGCTGTATGTTCTTTAGCATAGAGGCCGATTGTGGAAGCTGCAATGAACTGATAAAATTCTTTGAAATAAGCATTAACAGCCTGTCCTTCGGTAGATGATGAGGTTTGACGGATGGGGTCATGCGCTACCTGGGTGCCATCACCTGCCTTCCAGAGCATCGAGTCTGCTACTAATTGATAGCCATGGGTATCATCATCTTTGCTGGCTTCTTTTACCTTTTCTATGATGCCATAAGCGACCAAGCCGTTTAGCAGGTCTTCTATAATAACCTGTGTGTCATCTAAGGATATTTTCTGAGTGTAATCGTGGAAGGTATTGGAGCGTCTTAAGAACTGGCCAAAACCACTGCGGGTAGAAAGGAAAGCATCTCCGCCATAATCTTTGCCAGCTCTGCGAGAGCGCGGGTACAGAATGGCAGCATGGGTTAATTGTCTGGTCTGTTCATTTTCGTCAAAACCCCAGGGCGGGATCAGGCGTTGCTGGCTTTGCTGCAAGATTCTCTCCTGTTCCTGCGGGTCCAGATAAGATGTTTTGATGGCAAGTTCCCTGCGCATCCAGTCCAAGAGAGTATTCAGTATGTTTAGTCTGGCTTCTGTCTTTGCGGAAGACAGGGCCGGATGGCAAGCTGCCCACTGCTCTGTGTCAGCTGCCAGTTCATCGATGCAAAGGTAGCTGATCTCCAAAAGACCTGTTTGCTCGAGATTCGGGGCGGTTACCCGCCAGCCTCTCTGCAAATCACGATAGAGGTGATAACCGATTACCTTACGCAAAGCACGTTGCGTTTCCATGATGGCAGCGCCTTTACTGGCTTCCGGGTTCGAAGCATATTCTTCAAAAGGAAGATTCAGGCTATCAAAGACAAGCTGAGTAAGCTCGCTATCCCGGGCTCCTTCTGCACCTTGTTTTGAGAGGGCATGATACAAAGCACCACGCAGTAGGCCAACTTGGATAAAATCGTTGAAGTGCCCGGATTGCAGCGAGGCATCCTGCCTGTTATCTGTGAAGCTGAGCAGCTTTTGGGCTTCTTTGGGCAATTCCATCTGTCTGATATGCCTGACCGCAGACAGCGATAAAATAGTAGTAGCCGTGCTTCTGCCTTCGGTGCCGAGAGCCGAGAGCTTGGCAAAGTCGCTGCGCTGGTTGGCAGCATAAGAAACCATGCAATGGGGGCAATAGCGGAAGGGAGCTGAGAGAAATAGCATCTGTCTGCCTTCAGTGCTCTCATAGCCATCAGGATTCAAATAAACAGGCTTTGGCAGATATACCTGGCGGTTGTACAGCACTTTGCCATTCTGATCTTTCCACTCGTCTGGAATCTTGTCGGTGTTTTCTGCCATATTATTAGACCACCTATCAGCATAGTTCGCATATAGGAATCCTGCCTCCTGGTCACTCTCAAAGATGCGTTCATTGAGATCACGTGAGATATATTTGGGCAAGCTTTTCTCTTCATCAAAGACCTTAAGCACAGTATAAAACTCCTGTCCGCAATGGCGGCAGAAGGCCAGAGGCAAAAGGATTTTCTTTTTATTGCTATTGGGGACAAATACCTGCCTTTGGATGGTAAGATGCCTGAGCTCTTTCTCATCCAAAGAAGCATAAACCGTATCACCCCGACTGATGAACTGGTGCAATCTAAACGCAAAGACGGGGAAGCCATTGGCGGGATTCTTGGCGTTGTATCCGATCATCAATATCTTCTGGATAGCGTGGGCACAAGTATCCAGATCTATTCCGGTAAGTTTACTAAGGGCTTCAGCTCCACCTTCAGGCCCTAAAATGCTCTTGGGGAGTGAACGCACGAGCTTCTCCGAAGATGGATCTGTGGTCAAGCCAAAGGTAGATTCGATCCAGGAACAAAATTCGTTTTGCTTGATGTCTTCATAGCTAAGTGCAGGGAGCGAATCAATGCTCAGGATGCTGCTTTTGATTTTGTTGATTACGAGGGTATCTTCAAAGTCGTATTCTGAGCTTATTCTCTGGAGTGTCTCTCCGATCACATCCTGGGGATGGACCACGCTGCCAAATAGTAAAGATGCTACCCGTGCTATTTCTTTGTTTTGCTGAGCGCGGTCTCCACTGCTGGAAAGAGTGGCTGAAGTCCCCACACAAATCACATCTTCGGCATGAGCAGCGTCTTTGGTGCGTCGTATAAGCATGGCCACATCAGCTCCCTGGCGGCCGCGATAGGTGTGCAGTTCATCCAGAACCAGGAACTTGAGATTTTTGCAGGCATTGACCAAACGCGCTTCACCAGGGCGGGTGAGGATAAGCTCCAGCATTACATAGTTGGTCAGGAGTATATCAGGAGGATTGGAGCAGATCTCATTCTTTTCCTGATCAGATTCCTGGCCAGTATAGCGTCTGAAAGTAACTGGTCTTAATCCGGCAGGAAAGCCAAACTCGATAAACTTGGTCAATTCCAGAGCCTGACTATTGGCGAGTGCATTCATGGGATAAACGATAATCGCCTTGATGCCTTTTCCACTTCCGGCGGTCAGTACATGGTTCACGATCGGGATGATATAGGCCAGGCTTTTTCCTGATCCAGTCCCTGTAGTCAAAATGTAGTTTAAGCCCTTTTCAGCCCGCGCAATAGCCTCAGTTTGATGACGGTGCAGCTGCATCTGCTTGCCAAAATCTGCTTCGTCTTTTTTGATGCGGAAGATCTGTTTGCAGTGGGGATGCAGGATGCCAGTTTGAACTAATTCATCGATGGTTCCGCCTGATTCAAAAAAGGGACTAAGCTGGATAAGCGGATCGGGCCAAAGCAGTCCGTCTCGCAGCTCAGATGCCACCATGTCTTTGATAGTATCATCTTTGATAGTAATAAAGCCCCTAACGAATGAGCTGTAGTCTGCTATCAACTTTTCTCGAAGATCAAATACGTCCATCTAAGATTCCTTTCTTGATTATGAAAATTTCTCTTGGTTCTGTAATGTGGTGTCGCCATAAACCAAAATGCTCCAAAGCGTTCCCATCATCACAAAGATGATCAAAATAAGTTCTAACGTGCGCATTGATCACCTCCCGCGTGTTTTTACTGAAGATTAAAGGATAGGAGTATATGTCAAGAGGAATCATTACTGAATTTTATCTGCATCCCAGTATTTCAGAGTATCTAAAAATAATACTGTGTCCGTTTCTGTGTCCATCTGAAAATCGAGTGTGACAAAAATATAGCCTAAGTACTTGTTAAATATGGAGCGGGCAACGGGACTCGAACCCGCGACCCCCAGCTTGGGAAGCTAATGCTCTACCAACTGAGCTATGCCCGCTCACTTTGAACAAACTCTGAATATCGCGCTTAGATGTCAAGAGTTTTCATCGGGCAGTGCCTGTCACTCTTTTAAGTATCCATTTAAGTATCCATTTAAGTATCCATTTAAGTATCCATTATTAAGTATCCATTATTAAGTATCCATCTTAAGTATCCACTTAAGTATCCACTTAAGTATCCATCTTAAGTATCCATCTAAGCTCAAACAGCAATATCCAGCGTTTCTCCCTTTCCAGATTCTATATCATACCTCTATCTTCCCTTAATCAAGCGTTAATAGTTAAGGCTTGATTAAGGGAAGATAAAGAAGTACTTGACAGCCTGAACTGAGTGGGGAATATGGTAAAACAGTGGTGTTTCCTGATTTTGGTTGACAGCTAAAGTGAGGAGAAATAATGAAACGCAATGTAAAGAAAGTAGTTAGCTACAGTAAAAACTTCAAAGACCGTGTAATCTATGCAGTTGTACGAGATGGC
>JAQUJJ010000212.1 GCA_028681035.1 Candidatus Cloacimonadota bacterium | reverse complement strand
GCATTATACAGCGTCCACCTTTCTGTAGTATATGTGCGAGACCTCAACGTCACCTGTAGCCGTATGCGTCATAAATGTTTCATGGGATACTACATAGTATCCAAGACCTTTAAGTAAATCTGTCTCGTAGATTATACGTGCAGGTGATGCATTTTCTATAGTTAGTACGCTGTCCCTAGGTTCAATCTTTACTGTCATTGCCATCTTTCCTTACCTCCTTAAATGCGCCTGTCAACCCTATATACTTATGCTTACGGATGGCAGCTTGTACTTCGTTCTGTATAGCTGTGCGAACTATCTCCTCGCTTAACCTACCGTCTGCTCCAGGCACAGTTATACGCGCCGAGCATTTCTTACCGTAGTAAGTGTACTCTACCTGTAACTCAGTACCCAAGTGATGAGTTACTATCCATTCTACATTTGTAGCATCCTCTAGCATAATATCACATTCCATTTCTTAGTATCTGGTTCTTCAATCTGTTTATACATGCGTGTAATAACAGCTGGGTCCATACGCCCTATTTCTTCGTTACGCTGAAGGCATTCTTCAAGTGAAGTTAGAACCCTAAAAATAGTGAACTCCGCGTGAAACTCCTTAGCCATTTTAGCCCAGGGTAACCTACGCATCTCCATCGTGTTGGTCGCATCAATTAGTACATTATGACCAGTCTTTAGTAAAGTCCTAGCCATAAGATCAACTGTAGCCCAAATGAATTGCTCTGCGCTAGGTACAAATGCTTGACCATGTAAAGCTAATCGAACATTGTCTGGATTGATAACTACGTATTCGTCCATCATGTCTCTAGCCATTGTAGACTTACCACTACACGGGATACCCATCATTATAGCTACTTTTAGCATTCGTTGTCCACCCACCCTTTATGCAATTTTACAGGTTTATTCATTTCCTCAAGTTTAGCCAGTTGGTACGCACGTACCATAATCTCGTGTTCAAACTCCCTAACAGCCTCAAGATCAAAAGTCGATTGATTCTTGTATTCGTTGCAACAAATAACAAAATCTTTGATACCTAGATAGTTCTGCATGTTAAATCTTAATTGTGCCTCCCAGAAAGTTGGCCTGCGTAACGATCCATCTTCAGGTAGTGTACCACATGATTTCCAACTAGACCATAGTGCTTCATGTCCCTCTTTGTAGGGTACTGCATACATTTTAGTCATAGTTTCGTACAACTCTTGAGGAAGTTCAACAGGTTCACCCCTATACTCTCTCATAGGGTTATTACGGTTACACTGCTTATATACTATGGCATGTTTACTTAATCTGAAATGATCATTCATACGCTCCTGCCAGATGCGTACTTCCCGTTGTTCATACGACTCTACATTATCCATTGGCTAACCCTCCTATATTATACTATAGAATCCATCTAAAATAAAGACATCTCTACAATATACTTATACCACTTTTAAGGTATAATAATCTATAGAGGGGTGAAGCTAATGTTTGAAACACTAAAATTAAAAGCGCGTAGAGCTGTTCAACCTAAGAACGAATACGAAGATAATGACATTGCTCTTTGGCATAAATATAAAGCTGGTGACGATGCAGCCAAATGGCAGCTCTTAGACAGATTCAGTGGGCTTATATCTGACCATGCTAATAAGTTTAGCAACGTACTACCACGTGTGGTTGTTGAGGCTCAGCTGAAGCAACATGCGCTTAAAGCATTCGATACGTACAACCCAGGTAAGGATACCAAGCTAAGCACACATATTATGTATGGGTTTAAGAAGCTTAGCCGTGAGAATATTAAGAACCAACAAGCCGTGCGTCTACCTGAGAATATTGCATTGAAGTACAAGGTATTCAATGATGCTAAACTGTACTTGACAGAGGTACACGGGAGAGAACCAACCAGTCAAGAAATGTCTGAGTACCTATCATGGGGAATAGATGACGTTGTAATGCTAACTAAACGGTTCCACAAGGAGTTAGTTGAAAGCAAACAAGTGTATGACCCAGGTGTAACCGACACAGACATAGCACATAACGCACTTCTATCAACATACTACTCAGCTACACCACATGAACAATACTTCATGGAGCATGTTCTAGGTCATGAGTTCATGGGTAAACCTGAGAAATCAGCAGATCAGATCAGACGTGATCTTAAGTTAAATTCGTACCAGTATTACAAGCTAAAAGACTCTGTAGCGCATAAAGTAAACCAAGCGTCAACGGTATTAGAGAGGGAGATGTAGACCATGATTATATTAAATCCTATGGGGAGTAGCAATGGCGCATACTTATTAGTTAACAATGTATACGACTATAACGTGACATACTCGTTCGCATCGTCTATCGCTGCTTACCTTAGGTTGCGAGGAGAGAACTGTATACTTACTAGGTATACGTCTGAGTCACTCGTAGGTATAGCGTATAATAGCTTTATAGTTAATAATGCGCCTGATATCATTATAAACATTAAGTGTATAACTGACCTTACTGCAGCCCCGCAAGGATACACTGTAGAGTGCGATAAATACTCGGCGTTAACAGCAACTATAAGTGCTGAGATTAGCAAGATGGGTATAACTCCAGTCTATCCTCTTGGGTATAAAGTTGTAAGCGCTAAGACTAGCGCGAAGTATACAGAGATAACCATAGGGCTAGGCTACCTAACAAACCCAGATGACTTTGCTAAGATATCAGACAACACGTTCCTAGATCTACTTGCTAAGCATATAGTTGACGCGTCGTACGGACCGCCGACTAAGATAATGCAACCAAGTGATTCAGTGTATGTTAAAGATTCTTATATGTACGACACGTCAGCTTGGATCGAAGACGCTGTTAACAAGCTTACGTCAGACGTTGGGGTTATCGTAGAGGATTCAATAACAAACGTACCAGTGCGTATTTTACGCCTAAAAACAACCGCCGATGTTAGGGTAGGCCCATACACGTACCATACTCCTATAAACATTGTAGGCTCTGAAAGCTTAGAAGCGTCTTACACGATTATAGTAAGTTATCGTATAAAAGCGGCTGGTGGTTCAGGTATAGTAAAGGCAGGTTCTACGGTTAAGGCATTAGCTTACGAAGACTCAGCATGGCACAAGATTGTGTTTGAATATGCACATACAGATGGCGATGTGTTAACATTGGGTGCTAATGCAAATACGTCTATAGACTTTACAGCTGTATGGGTTACGAACTCTGGTGTTCTAGACAGCGTAGATGATCCGTTAAAAAACTACTCAATGTTTCCACCAGGCTACAGACCTATAACGTCTATAGACCCTACGTCTATAAAGGATAGTATAGCTAACGTTGTGACCAACGCTAGTAGCTTAATAGGTAGAGCACAAGATACCAGCATAACAAATGCAAACTCTAAAATAAAAGAGTCTCTTGGTATGCTCGATCAAATATCTATAAGTGTAAAACCATTTGTGGACGGAATTAAAGGCGTTATGTCACAAGTGACAGGATTACTTAAACTACCGTCTACCAAGATACCAGCTATACCAGGTATAAAGATACCACCTGTTCCTAATCCCGCAGACTATCTATCTATACCAACGATACCTAAAGTACAAGTACCAGGGATACCTAAGCTACCGTCTATACCATCGTTGCCACCGTTCCCTTCGATACCTATGCCTAAACTACCAGGTATGCCCAATGTTGCAGGTTTAATAAAGAACAATCAGTTAGCTATACTGGACCCAAAGGCTATTGTTCCTCAGTTTGCAGCATTAGAGAACACGGTAGTATCAATGACTAGGGCAGACAAACGCGGAGATATGTTACACGCAGTAAACACATTAAAGGGTGCGTCACAGGCGGCTGCACAACTGACTACTACCTACGAGGATAAGCTAGAGGCTGCTAAGAACAAAGCCTTAGAAGTAAAGCTTCGTACAGAGGTAAAAGGGGAGGCTATGTCTAAGACATGAAGAAAGGAATATTAATGCAGCCAAGACTTAGCACCCGAAAAGGTGCTATGCGGGTTACGTACGATACAAACCCTTACGTATATGCTAAAGGACCAATTCGATGTATGCAGCGATACGCTGTAATAGCGTTGACAACGAAGGGTTCAGACGCGCTAAAGCCATCATTCGGAACAAGGCTAGTTGAACTTCCGCTTATGAACATGTATAATGAAGTAGAGATGCAATTGTTTATAAAGGATCAAGTAAAAGATGCGTCTAAGCAGTTCTTTTTACTACAAGATTCAGAGTTAAACTCAGCCGTAGATGTAGTAACATCCATAGAGCTAGAGTCTGTGTATATTAGTGAACAAAATACAATAGTTATTAAAATTAGGTTCTACCCACTGACATCAGATGCGGTAACCTTATCCTTAGAAGTGTAGGTGATATAGATGAATGATGATAAAGAGTTATTAATACTTAACATGCTAAAGGAAGCTTACCCTGACTTGGATTCAGGCATAGGAACACCGTTCTATGAGTTAGTCGTTAGACCTATGGTGTTCTTATGGACTCGTCATGCAGAGGGTAGTGCTGAACTAAAAGATGCTAACGTGTTAGAGAACTATAACACTATGAACCCAGCTGACTTAGATAGACTTATGACACGCTTCTTTGAAACACGTAAGCAAGGAAACCTAGTGTATGCTACAGTTCGCATAGTATTTAAAACGTTAAGAGACTACTACATCCCACAGGGTATGGTATTTCTTACGGATGATAACAGACAGTACACTACTATCGTTGATGCATACTACTCACAGATGGAGCTACCAGGTACTCCTGCGTTAGGATACACTGTAGACGTTAGTGTCGTATCTGAAGCGGTAGGGAACAAGTACAACCTGTCTATGAACGACGCTATGACC